>DMBB01000240.1:1471-7372 GCA_003446295.1 Erysipelotrichaceae bacterium | reverse complement strand
TTCAGGAAGCTGATGGGATTTCCGTCTACGACATTGCCGAGGTATTTGACCGTATACATCTTATGGAACGGCTTGTCCTTTGTCGGGCCGTTGATAATGCCGACATAATCATCCAGATCTACATTCAGATATTTTTCATAGAATTCCTGCGGCGTTACATCACGGAATGCATGATATTCGCCTTTCTTATCATAGAATTCAAATGTGAATTTCTGCGGCGGTACGCCGAAGCAGCTGCAGATCAGGCTGTACACTTCTTTCAGTGCCTTGTCCTTTTCCTTGCGGATCGCAGTCAGCTTCGCGCCTTCTGCGTGCATGCGCTTGGCATCAGCGGCAAATTTTCTCAGTCTCTTGTTCAGAAGACCGTTCATAGCTCTTGTATGAGAGGACTGATATGTTTCAGGCATTGCTGTTTTCGGGCAGATGCCGTATTTCTTGACAAGGGAAACAAACATATCCCACTGTCCGCCATCGCCGACTGCTGTCTGCATCAGATAGCGGACTGTTTCATCTTCAAACGGTGTTTCCAGTTCTGCAAGCGCAGCTTCCAGGAAGAAATTAGCCTTTTCCAGTTTGTCATAGAAAGCCATATAATTCTGAGACAGCTCAAACTGTCCGTCGATCTTGTACTTCTTCACAATGATCTCACGCAGTACGTTCAGTGAAGCAAACAGCCAGCATCTGCCTGAAGCCATCTGATTGGTGACCGGCAGCGTTTTGATATTGATGGAGAAATAGTCCGGATTTGCGGCTGTGGCATCAAACACACGGGAAATGCCGCCAAGATCGTTGACTGTCAAAGCATTTCTGACAACTCTTGCTTTCGCGTCTGCCAGATAATCAACACTCAGTTTAGCCAGTTCTTCAGAACTGATCGCTTTCATTTTTGTCATAAAAAACCTCTTTTCTGCCACCACTTTACAACTTTCATGACACACGCGCAATAAGAACGGCCGGCCGCCCTGAATGTGCACAGGTTCAGGCATGAAAAAAAACAGTCTTCATGTTTCAGAAGACTGTCTCACGAAATAACGGTCGAGTGCAAGATAAACAGTGAAGCATAACGCAAAGGCTGCCATGGTGTCGGTAATATAATGCATGCCTGCCATGATGCGCGATAATGCGGTGCATATGATCCACAGGATTGCAATTGCTGTCAGAATACGTTCTTTCCCCTGCAGTCGATGATCAAGTCCGGGCAGATAACGGATCCAGAGAAGCGCTGAGGCTGCTGTTGTATGTCCGCTTGGAAATGACTTGTACATGTCCTCAAACCATGCCGGACCAGCAATATGGTACCACTCGGCAAATTCATGCATGTCCTCAGAGAGCGAACAGAATCTCGGTCTTCCCCAGATCACCTTCAGCACGGTCGTCAGGGATACGCTCAATACCGCAAGCAGTGCGCCTGCCTGACAGATGCGCATTGTTTTTTCATTCAGCGGTATTTTCTCTGCTGCTTTCCTCATCACCAGCATAACCCCGGCTCCGCAGGCTGCGCACAGTATATAAGGATCCTCAAGGAACATGCTGCAGACGTAGTACGACGCAATGAAAGATGAGACATATCCTGCAAAGAGGCAGAGATAACGGGATCGTTCTTCATATCTGCGTGCCATGACGCAGAACGAGAAGCTGCATATGACTGATGCAGGCAGAACGCCGATATGTTTTCCCCACAGGACGAAGGGCTCATATCTGACGGATGTCAGATATTGGCTGAAGCTCAGATCATATGTGCTGAGCTTCAGAAACAGGACCAGATACAGCAGATATCCGGATGCGATCAGATAATTTCTGTGTTTGACAGTCATTCTGTTCAGAACTCCAGCACTTCCAGATCATCCGGCACAAAGAGCCTGCCGCTGTAGTACTGCTTCCCTTCAGCGGTATATTTTTCTTTGCGGTTCTGCATATCATGATCTTCCGTATGATACAGCAGCAGGTTGGAAACATGCAGCGATTCAGCCGCTTCGCATGCGTCTTTGACCGTGGAATGCTGTTTCTGATACGGCTTGTAGATCTCTCTGTCGGCATAGGTGCAGAATGCTTCATGCATCAGCAGCCAGGCGTTCTGAGCATATGCATGGCAGTGTTCCTTCAGCGGTTCATCTCCGCATACCGTGATCCTGTGTTCGCCGTCCATCATGCAAAAACCGAACTGCTTTGCCTTGACGGAGCGGATATCAAAGAAGACCGTCTGCCTGCCCATCAGCTTCTCCTGCTGTCCGTCTGTCACTTCCCGCAGGAATACCTGTGTATCCAGCAGATCCGTCCGTTCCGGCAGGATCATTCTGACCATCGTGCTGAGTATTTCAATGACCACGTCATGTCCGTATATGGTCAGATGATCATCCTTGTGCTTCTGCATATGCGCCATTCTCACCCGCAGTACCCACAGGATGCCTGAGATATGGTCCAGATGTCTGTGGGTAACGAACACTTCGTGAATATCATGGATGGAAATACCTGCCTGCTTGAGCTGCTTCAGAAGCGTGATCCCGCCTCCTCCGTCGACCAGCAGTTTTTCATCTCCGTCTTCCATGACAAAGCATGTGTTGAAGCAGTTTGTTACGACTGCGCATCCCGTTCCCAGCATGGTGATCTTCATTGCAGTTCACGCTCCAGTACACGCATTGCCTCAGATGCCGGTACATTGTAAGTTCCCTGCACCATCACGCCGCGTCCGCCGCCTTTTCCGTTCAGCTTCTGGTTGAATGTCCTGCAGACATCCTTCAGATCCATGCCGCTGCTCATGATCAGATAACGGCAGCTCACTTCGTCATTGGAGGCCAGAACCGCAACGACTCCTGCTTTATGTGCTTCAATGATCATGTTGCAGAGCTGACGCATGGCGTTGCTGTCGAGGCCGTCCTCGACCATCACGACCGTGCCGTCTGATTCTTCCATTGCCTGTACTTTGTACTGCAGATAAGAAGACATGATCCCGTTCATTCTGTATTTCAGTTCACCGTTCATCTCATTCAGCCGGGTGACTGCTTTCAGTGTTTCCAGCGGTTTTGCTGAGAGCAGATGGGATATGCCGGTATTCTGGTCGGCGATCCCTTCCAGATAAGTCAGTGCCCTGTTTCCTGCCAGCATTTCGATGCGTGTTCCGTTTCCGTGCTTTGTGCATGAAAGCAGATGAATGACGCCGACTTCACCTGTGCGCTTCAGGTGTGTTCCGCAGCATGCACAGATATCCGCGTCAGGGACCGTGACGATCCTGACCGTTCCTGTCAGTTCTTTCTTGGAGCGGTACTCCAGAACATCCAGTTCCTCCTGTGAAGGGAATGCGATCTGTACGGGCAGGTCACGCCAGATGATGCGGTTTGCCTGACGCTCGATATTCCGCATCATTTCAAATGTGACTTCACCGTCAAAATCAAGCTGGAGAATATCGCCCATATGAAAGCCGACATTGTCGTATCCGTAGTTGATGTGGATCAGTCCGGATACGATGTGTTCTCCTGTATGATTCTGCATGTGATCGAAGCGGCGTTCCCAGTCGATCTCGCCATGAACTGCTGTTCCGGCGGAGATCTCCTGTTCCGTGATGTGCACGACCTGCCCGCCGATCCTTCTGGTATCCAGCACCGGGATGCCATTCAGTGTTCCGTGGTCACCGGGCTGACCGCCTCCTTCGGGATAAAATGCGGTATCTTCCAGGATCACTTCCCAGCCGCGTTTTGTCTTTTCACATGAGACGCATACTGCATCAAATTCCCTGCAGTACGGATCTCTGTAAAACAATTCATTCATTTCTTCCATAGTTTATTCCTCATCCGTCAGTACGACTGTTTCATCTCTGACATTTTTTCCCTGCTGTATGCGTACTGTTCTGCATATATCTCCTGACAAACGCAGTGTTTCACCTTCATGCAGCTCGATGTTTTCCGTGATCACATACTGGGCTGCTTTATACAGCGTATTGCGGACTGTCTGCCTGTCCTTCCCGTGCAGGATCTCCATTTCCCTTCCGGCAAAGAAACGCATGCCTTCCGTCCATCCTTCATATTCCTGACCGTTTTCCCGTATTCCGACATGGATCAGATTGAAGATCGGGAAAATATTGCGGTCCTGTGCCGAGCGGGCACAGCGTTTCCAGTAATCAGGGTCAGATGTATGATCGCCCATGATCACTGCAGCCGCATTCTCCGTGCAAAGTCCTGCCGTAAACCAGGCAAAGACCCTGCCGGCATGGAACTGGTCTGCTTCCATGGCATTGACGCGTACGATCAGATGCGCCTGATGCGGGATATCCTGTTCCTTGAGCACAGGCAGATTGAGGGCAGGTGCCGGAACCAGGATGACAGCAGCCAGGCAGCCTTCCGATATGATCACTGCCCTGTTGTCAGCCGGGTATTCTTCACCGGTCACGATCGTCATATGCCATTCATTCGTGATCGTATCCAGAAACGCCTGTCTGTCCCAGTCATTCTCCTTCAGCAGGATGACTGCCTGGAACAGTGCTGCAGTATTGGCTGTGCCGTCACGGCTTCCGCGCTTGCGCCAATAGCTGCGCAGCACTTCGACCATCTCGATGCAGTCGCGTTCTGCAGTGTCCGGATCATATGGTCCAAGCCTGGACGATACATGTCCGCAATGCACGAGTGCATCTCCTTCATATCCCCCGGCAACACCCAGATACCAGCCGCTCTGAAACAGAGACATTTTGAAAGCGATCGTATAATAATGCCTGCCGTACAGGTCGAATTCGCCTGCGATCCTGCTTCTTGCAGGTCTCTGGCGGACAGATGGAACGTGCTCCAGCCATCCTGCAAGTGCTTCTTTTGCGGCGTTTCCTTGTTCTGAATTGACTGTCATGCGAACATCATACCACAGAAAAAGACAATTCCCTTCCGCAGAGAACTGTCCCGTTCTGATTTATTTGATCTTTTTCGCGTTGGGATTCATCGAGCTGTCGATGCCCATGCCTGCGATCTTCCAGACACCGCCGACATTCATCAGGGTCATCTGATAGCCGCAGTTCCATGTTCTATCAACTGAACCGTTGGATGCATAGTAGTCAAAGACGACATTTGCGATCGCTGTCGTGTCGCTCTGCTTGACGATCTTCAGTACGTTTTCATTGGAGAACTTCGATGTTCCGTGGCTTGTGAACCAGTTGTTCTGGACGCCGGAGACACGTCTGTACCACTGTGAATCAGTTACGGAGATCGCACCTACAGCACCGACGCCTGCTTCCTGTGCAGGGAATTTTGCACATGTCACAGCGTACTGGATGATCGTATTTGCCAGATCCTTGTCTGTTGTTGCATCAGTTCCGACATAGATCGTATTGCTTGTAACATCTTCCATGAGTCCGCATTCTTTGCCGCCGCTTGTGACACGGGGGATCTCGATCATGGAATTGAGCTTGTAGCGGTTGACCTTCGGTGCATTGGCAGTATTGGCAAGACCCAGGAAATTAGAAGCCGGTACATTGGCTTCGAGCAGATACTGCTCGTTCATCTCTGAGCCGTTGACACTGACTGTCATGCCGGCAGGTACTTCAAGGATATAATCTTTCTGGTCTTTGAATACGGTTGCCAGCGCCCAGGAACCGTCTCCCTGCTTCTGCATCTTCAGATCGCAGATCCGTTCTGTATCCTTGTACAGGTGGAATAATTTAGAAGATTCGTCTTCTGCATAAAGCTTGTACTGGATCGCTTCTGCGTCATGATATACGCCGAAGAGTGCTTTTTCATAAGAGTCCAGATCATTCAGATGCATCTGAACGCTGAATGATTCGTTGTATACATCTTCGTATTCCGCATTGACGACCTTTTCCAGATATTCCTGGATCAGCTTTGCCGGATCGGATTCCTCAGCGGAAACTTCAGCAGTATTGCGGCTGAAGATACCCAGGGATGCGATCACTCCCAGAGAAAGGATCAC
>DMBB01000240.1:379-1341 GCA_003446295.1 Erysipelotrichaceae bacterium | reverse complement strand
CCGTACATGGAAACCGTATTGTTGACGTATTCGCCTTTATAGATCATGGCAGTCGAGTTGCCGCCGTCCAGGTTGGCTGCGTTGATCGCGTCATAGGACTGGAAGATCTCGATGACATCTTCGTACTTGGCACCGAATGAGGAAGGACCTCTTCCGTCGATGACAAGCAGCAGGAATGTGCCGTCTGTCGCCTGGCCGATCGCTGTACGAGGATTCAGCATTGCCAGATTCGTGGTATTTCTGTCAAATACATCTTTATAGTTGGAAATGTAAACAGGTCCGAATGTGACTGCTTCCTTGATGCCCCATTTCAACGCATCATTGCCTGTACCGCCGATGCAGACAAGCTTATCATCCTTATCGATACCGATGATCGGCTGATAAACATTGGGATTTCCGTATACGAGTTTGCCGTCATGGATAACGATGCCCTGCGGGATACTGCCGTTGCCGGTGCCGCCTTCATCCATGAAGCCGCCGCCGTTGATTCCGCCGACTGCCTTGAATGTTTCGACATATGTATCAAGGTCAGGAGCCTGGGCGCCTGTTCCAAGATAAGGGTTTACTTCTACGGAAATATCATCGGAATTCTTAACAAGCATCATCCAGCCTTCATAAGTGCTTCCTGTGATATGTTCTACTACAATGTCTTCTGTTTTTTCCTCACCGGTAAATTCACTGACTGTAACAGTCTTGCGGGCAGCAGGCTGATCTTCATTGGATGCTGAAGAGCCGTTATTGCCCGAATCATTTCCGGAGCTGCAGGCAGCCATCGAAACAGCACATAACCCTGCAAGCACGGATTTCATCAATAATGTCTTTTCGAATTTGATCATATCTGTCTCCAAATCATACCCGTGTATATTAACACGAAACAGCATCTTCGTCATTACAATATCTTGAAACAATCATTAATTTCATGAGTCCTTCTGAAAATAAAAACCCCCGATCCAAGGAGGAGA
>DMBB01000240.1:0-290 GCA_003446295.1 Erysipelotrichaceae bacterium | reverse complement strand
CCTCGATTCACTATGGCAGGCATAGCTATTTTTGGCCCTGGAGTGCTTAACTTCTGTGTTCGGGATGGGAACAGGTGTGACCACTCCGGTATCGTCACCAGATCTGCTTTTCTGAGAAAACTTCTGTTCTCTCAAAACTGAATAACAATTTCGACTTTGGACTTGCCTTTCTTACTTGCTGCGGGTTGGTTTTTACAGTTCTCTCGTGATTAAACCCTCGACCTATTAGTATCAGTCAGCTCAATGTGTCACCACACTTACACCCCTGACCTATCAACCTCGTCGTCTTC
>DMBB01000261.1 GCA_003446295.1 Erysipelotrichaceae bacterium | reverse complement strand
CCTGTCTTGTCCTTGTTCAGGTCTGTACGTTCCAGATCGGATTTCTTTGCGCATTCTGCCTGATATGCTTCTACTTCTGCCCGCTGTGCATCTGTTGTAATGTCATTGACAAACGGATGTTCAGGAGACATGACGCAGTATGTAGCGCCGAACAGCGTATCGCATCTGGTCGTGAAAACAGTGAATTCCTTGTTTGTGCCTTTGACGGCAAACACAACATCCGCACCGGTCGATTTACCGATCCAGTTGCGCTGCATTTCTTTTGTGGAATCAGGCCAGTCGACAAGATCCAGATCAGCCAGCAGACGCTCTGCATATTCGGTGATCTTCAGTACCCACTGACGCATGTTCTTTCTGACAACAGGGAAACCGCCGATCTCAGACTTTCCGTCGACGACTTCTTCGTTGGCAAGCACTGCACCAAGCTCCGGGCACCAGTTGACGGGCATCTCAGCAATATAAGCGAGTCCCCTCTTGTAGAGCTGCAGGAAGATCCACTGTGTCCATTTATAATAGTCCGGATCACAGGTTCTGATCTCTCTGTCCCAGTCATATGAAAAACCGAGTGATTTGATCTGATCGCGGAAATGATCGATATTCGCGTATGTGAATTCTGACGGATGATGTCCTGTCTTCAGAGCATACTGCTCTGCAGGCAGACCGAAGGCATCAAATCCCATCGGATGCATGACATTGTAGCCCTGCATTCTCTTCATGCGGGAAATGATATCAGTCGCCGTATAGCCTTCCGGATGTCCGACATGCAGTCCCTGTCCTGAGGGATACGGGAACATATCCAGAATGTAATACTTGGGTTTGCTGAAATCATCGCCGACTGTACGGAATGTTTTGTTTTCATCCCAGTACTTCTGCCATTTCTTTTCGACTGACTTGTGATCGTACATGTTATCTTTCCTCCTGATAAAAAAGACGTCCTTGATCTAAGGACGTCTGTTATAACGCGGTACCACCTTAGTTCACAGTCAATACTGTGCGCTCTGCTCATGTTAACGCCATGAACGCGGTTGCTCGGAAGTTCAGTTCAGATCAGCTTCATGCTCCGGGTCGCACCAAATCCCGTCTCTCTGTGCCACTGTTCAGATCCTACTTGGTCTTCGTCAACGTAACGTGATTATCTTAACAAACAACGGGACAAACTTCAATCAGCATCTCGCTTTTTCTGTCACCAGTCCAGGTCTTCTCCGTTGCTCGCAATAACCTTCTGATACCAGTAAAAGGAATCCTTCCTGCTGCGGTCAAATGTGCCGTGCCCTTCATCATCCAGATCAACATAGATGAACCCGTACCGTTTGCTCATTTCACCTGTTCCCGCAGAGATCAGATCAATGCATCCCCAGGGCGTATATCCGAGTACTTCCACCCCGTCCAGTTCAACAGCCTTCTTGAGTTCTGCAATATGCTTTGCCAGATATTCAATGCGGTACTGATCATGAATGGAACCGTCTGCTTCGACATGGTCGACGGCGCCGAGTCCGTTTTCAACGATCCATACAGGCTTCTGATATCTGTCCCACAGTTCATTGCACACAACGCGGATGCCGACAGGGTCAAGACTCCAGCCCCATTCTGTTTTGCTCAGATACGGATTCTCGACAGCGTGAGACTGGTCACCGTTCATTTCCACATCAGCGCCTGCTTTGGTAACAGCGGAGAAATAATAGCTGAAGCCAATGAAGTCCACGGTCCCTTCCTTGAGGATCGTCTCATCACCTTCCTGCTTCTGCAGCGCAAAGTGCTTCCGTTCAAATTCCTTCAGCTTGTATGAAGGATAATAGCCGCGGCACTGCACATCGCAATAGAACTGGATCTGATGAAGCGCCTGAATATTGTTCATATAGTTGTCCGGATCGCAGTCAACAGGATACATGGCTCCGTATGCACACATCATGCCGATCATGTTGTCCGGATCGATCTCATGACCGATCTTCACTGCTTTGGCACTGCCCAGCAGCACATGATAGACAGCCTGTTCGATCGTTGCATATTCAAAATCCTTAGTGCCAAGCTTAGTCCAGTCTTTCATGACATTGATCTCGTTGAACGTTTTCCAGTAACGGACAAGCCCTTTATATTCCCTGAAGCATACTTCTGCAAACCGTGCAAAATAATCAACTGTTCTGCGGTCCAGCCATCCGTCATATTCATCCGCCAGATACATCGGCATTTCAAAATGATTCAGTGTGACAAGCGGTTCGATATGATATTTTTTCAGTTCTGAAAAGACATTCCGGTAAAATGCGACGCCTTCGGGATTGGGCGTTTCTTCATCTCCGCGGGGAAACAGACGCGACCATGAGATCGACATGCGGAAACATCTGAAGCCCATCTCCGCAAACAGCACGATGTCTTCTTTCCATCTGTGATAAAAATCAACTGCGTTATGACTCGGGTAATATCTGCCCGGTATCATATAGCCTCTGGCCCCTTTGCCTGCAGGCTCAAATCTTGTCGCAAATGTGATCGTTCCGTCAGGCTGTATAAAAGAAGCTGCACGGCGCTTCTGACGGCTTCCCGGCAGCCGGACATCCATCGTGGAAAGTCCTCTGCCTCCTTCCTGATAACCGCCCTCATACTGATTTGCGGCAGTTGCTCCGCCCCACATAAAGTTTTCAGAAAACGGCATGCACATTTCCTCCTTGCACCGTATTCATTGTAGCAGGATTGCATTCACAAAAACAAAATAATAAAATACGATTCATATAGGAGTAAGTTATGAAAAGACCTTTGATCTGCCTGAGCGCCAGAGACAGCAAACTGAATACAACCAGGATCTATTACGACAATGAAAGCTATTTTGATTATGTAAAGGCAGGCGGCGGCATTCCTGTGCTTGCCGGTACTGTCACAGAAGAGGAAGCAGAACAGATCGCTGGATCATTTGATGGTCTGGTCGTTACCGGCGGCGGAGACTGCGACCCTGCGCTGTATGGTGAAGAGAATACGCACAGCGAGATCGTGGAACATGATATCGACATGTCCGACATCCTGCTGTACAAGGCGTTTGTCAAAGCCGGAAAACCGGTGCTTGGCATATGCCGCGGCATACAGCTGATCAACATTGCAGAAGGCGGTTCCCTGATACAGGATATACCTTCCGAACCGGAGGGACATATGGAGCATAATCAGAGAAACCTGCCGGATCATCCTGTCGGAACGACAGCGCATTCCTGCACATTCGTACAGGGCAGCGTACTGCATGAGATATTCTCTGATTCCCACGAAGTCAATACATATCACCACCAGGCGATACGCAGACTTGCGGAAGGATTCCGCGCCAGTGCGTACAGTACGGATGGTCTGATCGAGGGAATCGAAAAAGAAAATGTCACTGCAGTGCAGTGGCATCCGGAACGTCTGATTCATGATGAGAAGCATCTGAGATTGATGCAGTGGTTTATCGAGCAGTGCTCAGCGCATCAGACCCGTTAAGTCTTCGACGACAAAGTCCGGCTGGACTCTTCTCTGCAGGGCATTGTCCGTCTCATCCATGGCTGACATGGACAGCACGGTACGGATGCCCGCAGCGATACCGCATGTGATCTCAGGTTCAGGCTGGCTTGTAACAAGCACGGCCTCATCAATGGAATGGCGCAGGTAAACAAGCGACCTGCTGACGATCAGCCCGGACGGTATGCCGGCCTCCAGTGCCCTTGTGCCCGAAGCACTTTCCAGCATTTTAACGACCGAACCGCTTCCGATCAGATCTCCGGAAGTGGTTTTTTCTTTCAGCACAGGATCAGTCGAAACGATATATGCACCGCCGCTGATCAATCGGAGCGCATAGCTGTAATCATTGTAGGTCGCATTGTGGTCACTGCCCACAAACAGCCAGTCCGCATGATTCATATTCAGAGAAAAGCCTCCGAGCTTCAGAATCTCGGTCATGCCCTTGCCGCCGATATATCCGGCAGTCTTCTTGTCCGGGTATTTCCGGCAGATCGCATCGACAGCCGCCATAGTGGATGTATAAAACATCTGCGGGATCATTTCATTGAAGCCGGCACGGTTCATCATCTCTGCCAGCTGCGCGCGCGTATATGTGGACTGATTTGTCAGGATCACAAACGGAATGCGGTTATCGATCAAAGTATTCATAAAATAGACAGCGCCTTTTCTCGGCCTGCCCTGCCTGTTGATCAGACAGCTTGTCATTATCAGGAAACAGTTTGCAATCATAATTCACCTGCCATAAAGAATTATACCACAGTGAAATTCTGATTGTGGTATCATTAACAAAGTGAAGGAGAGCTTATGAAGATCTGGCAGAAGATATTGCTGTTGCTTGGAATGATCCTGCTGCTGGCCGGCGCATTGTCATATGACGCTTACTACGCCGCTGCCCAGAGGTTTACACCCAGATATGAAACGCTTAGCTCGGAGAGCATCCCTGCCCAGATGGACGACGTCACGATCCTGTTCTTCTCAGATCTTGATTACGGTACATTCATGGACCAGGCAAGGCTGAACAAGCTGGTCAATGCGATCAACAATCTGTCGCCGGATATCGTGATCTTCGGCGGCGATCTGTTCGACATTGACTGCACGCCGAACGAAGAAACAATTTCGGAAGTGACGGAAGGTCTGAAGTCCATCAGCAATCATTTGGGCAAATTTGCTGTACTTGGTGACTTCGATCATCGGAATGATGAGATCCTGGAGCTGACGCAGCAGGTCCTCTATGACGCTGATTTTGAACTTCTGTACAACACCAGCATCCCGCTCAGAAATACCGGTTCCCAGGCGATCACCCTGATCGGTATCGACAGTGCGCTCAAAGGCTACCCGAACACGCGTTCATCATTTGCGAATGTTTCAAAGAATTCATATACGATCGCCGTCTGCCATACACCGGATGAAGCGGATAAGGTCCCGGCAGACCTCGTTGATTACTTCCTGGCAGGACACAGCCACGGCGGTCAGATATACTACGGATTCGGTGCATGGTATACGCCGGATCAGGCGATCAACTACTTCCGCGGAAAACATATTGTTGACAGTACGTTTACACTGGATATCACAAGCGGCGTCGGAACGACCGGACAGGACATCCGGTTCCTGGCAAACGCAGAGATCGTGCTTTACCGTTTGAATCATATTGAATCAGCTTCTGAAGAAAACTGACCGGATCTATTGATGGATCCGGTCCTTTTTTACAGATTCCGCTGAAATACCGCAGCTTCGTAAGGCTGAAGCTGAGCTGTTTTGTGCTGTGAAGCGGACGTGATCAGCAGTTGAGAACCCTCTATGACTGCCTGGTCATAAGAAACGGTCTGATCACTGAAATTCAGCAGAACGACTGCTTCACATGTATCGTTTCTGCGTCTGAATGCAAAGATCTGTTCACTGTCACACAGGAGCTCCTTATAATCTCCGCTGATCAAAACGCTGCAGTCCTTCCTGAGCTTTGCCAGTTTGCGGTACCATGACAGGATGCTCTGATCATCTAAGGCTTCCCTTTCAGCATTGCATTCCATGAAGTCATCATTGATCCTCATCCAGGGTTCGCCTTTGGTAAATCCCGCATGTTTTTCTGCGCTCCACTGCATCGGAGTCCTTGCGCTGTCTCTGCTGAAATGATGAACTGCCTCCATTGCAACATCTGCACCATATCCTTCAGAGATCAGGAAATCATAATGGCTTTTCGTGGAAACATCATTATAGTCATTGATGTCATTCCATGCGGTATTCCGCATGCCAAGCTCCTGTCCCTGGTAAACAAAGGGCGTGCCGCGCAGCGTATACATCAATGTACCGATCAGTTTTCCCGTCATATTTCTGTC
>DMBB01000325.1 GCA_003446295.1 Erysipelotrichaceae bacterium | reverse complement strand
GATGTCCGTGCATCGGATGTGAGAAATGTCAGATCCGTATGCAGAGACATGAATGCGAAGCATACCAGAAATGGGCTAAGAGGCACATAACACGAAATGGCTAGAGAGTTTGCTAAGAAGTTTTATCACACACAGGCATGGAAGAAATGCAGAGCTGCATATATCAAATCTGTCGGCGGCCTGTGCGAGAGATGTCTGGCCAAAGGTCTGATCGTGCCAGCTTCAATGGTGCATCACAAGATTTACATATCTGAGGAGAACATAAACAATCCGAACATCACACTGGACTGGAACAATCTCGAAGCTCTATGCACTGACTGCCATGCAGAAGAGCACGCAAAAGAGCTGAAAAGATACAAAGTTGATGAATTTGGCCGTGTGACTTTCCGCTCATAGCCCCCCTGGTGCGATTTGATGCAGGCATGCCCCGGGACCGATGAGGGGAACTAAGGATTTCCTCTCTCAGGGGTCGCGAAAGGGGTGTTTTTATGTCAAAGATGTCCAAAGAAACAAAGATTAAGCGAAGGTTGAAGGAACTGACCACGATCTATTCCAAGCTGCCGGAAAAGAAGCGGAGTATCGCCGAGCCATTGATTAAAAACGCTGCGTTCATGGAAGTCGAACTGGAAGAACTGCGCGTGATCATTGCACAGAATGGAGCCAGCGAGGAATACAAGAACGGCGAGAACCAATATGGACGAAAAGCATCGGCTGATCTGCAGTCTTACAACAGTTTGCTGAAAAGCTACAACATGGTGAACTCACGGCTTGAGGCTATGCTTCCGCCGGAAGAGGAAACTGATGAACTGACAGCCTTCCTGGAAGGTAACGAATGAATTACATATTCGCTTATTATCAGGCGATCAATGACGGGACTGAAGAAGCAGGCATTTGGATCCATCTGATTTATCAGATCATCGTCGAAGGAATTGAAGATGGAACGTATATATTTTCGGCGAAGAAAGCAAACAGGGCAATCTCGTTTATCGAGAAATTCTGCAGGCACAACAAAGGGAAG
This sequence comes from Erysipelotrichaceae bacterium, assembly GCA_003446295.1. Next base: position 4,176 of record DMBB01000325.1, on the reverse strand, counting down.
CTGGGCGGGCATCTGCTTCAGCTAGATCTGTGGGAAAAGGCTGCACTTTCCTGTATGTACGGAGTTCTCGATCATGATGGGCGCAGACAGTTTACTGAGATCTTCATGATTGTTGGCAGAAAGTGCGGTAAGACTTTGATCGCTTCGGCGGTTATGTCTTATGAAGCATATGCAGACGGAGAATTCGGATCGGAGATCTATTGTGTTGCTCCGAAACTGGACCAGTCAGATCTTGTTTATTCGGCATTTGAATTCACGAAGGATCACACACCTTCATTCGCTCAGATTACCGACAAGCGGAAAACGGACCTGTATATCAAGAAGACGAACACAACGATCAAGAAGATCGCATTCAACGAAAAGAAGGCAGATGGCTATAACCCGATGCTGACTGTCTGCGATGAAATGGCGGCATGGCCTGCCGAGCGTGGACTGAAACAGTATGAGGTTATGGTATCAGGTACCGGTGCGCGTGATGAACCGCTCACACTGTCGATCAGCTCTGCCGGATATGTCAATGGCGGTATTTATGATGAGCTGTTTACCCGCGGGACAAGATTTCTGAAGGGTGGATCAGGTGAAAAGCATTTTCTTCCGCTTTTCTACATGATTGATGATGTCACCAAGTGGGACGACATCAATGAACTGAAGAAAAGCCTTCCTGGGCTCGGTGTATCAGTCTCGGTCAAGTTCATACTGGCTCAGATCGACACTGCTCGTGAGTCACTCAGCAAAAAAGCTGAGTTCATGACGAAATACTGCAACATCAAACAGAACAGTTCACAGGCTTGGCTTGATGCGATCACAGTTCAGAAGGCATGCGGAGAACATTTAGAGCTTGAAGACTTCCGAGGAAGTTACTGCATCGGCGGCATCGACTTATCACAGACTACAGACCTTACGGCATGCACAGCGGTCATTCAGAAGAATGGCATCCTGTATGTATTTGCCAAATTCTTTCTGCCTGCTGAAAAGATTGACGAAGCGACCGAGAGAGACGGCCTGCCATATCGGGCATATATCCAGCGTGGTCTTTTGCAGCCATCTGGAGACAACTTCATTGATTATCACGATGCAGAAAACTGGTTTTTAGATCTTATTAACAAATATGAGATCTATCCGCTTAAGGTGGGTTATGACAGATACTCAGCTCAGTATCTGGTTAACGATATGAAAGCCTACGGATTCCACATGGATGATGTGTATCAGGGAGAGAACCTGTATCCGGTCATTCAGGAAGTTGAAGGCTTGATGAAAGATGGTGTCATCAATATTGGTGACAACGATCTGTTAAAGATTCATCTGCTTAACTCAGCGATTAAGATGAGCACTGAGCGAGGCAGGGGGAAACTTGTAAAGCTGTCGCCGACTGTTCACATTGACGGAACGGCGAGCTTGCTGGATGCATTTACTGTCCGGCAGAAATGGTGGAGTGAAGTCGGCAATCAGCTGGCTAATGAGAGGTGAATATGGGACTCCTTGAAAAAATATTCCCAAAAAAGCATGAAGCAGTCCCTGTCGGTGGCTACTTCAAATTGCTTAACGGGTATACACCGAGATTCTCGACTTGGGATGGTCAGTTGTTCGAGTCGGAACTGGTGAGATCGGCGATTGATGCCAGATCACGGCATATCAGCAAGTTGGAAGTGAGGATTGACGGCTCGGCGCAGCCGAAGCTGAAGACAAAGTTGATCAAACAGCCGAATGATTATCAGACATGGTCGCAGTTTCTATACAGGCTGAACACTATTCTGGACATGAAAAACACAGCGTTCATTCTGCCAGTGTATGACAAGATCGGTGAGATCACCGGAATTACAACCGTCTACACTGATCGCTATGATGTGCTGGAAGTAAACGGATCTCCATGGATCCGTTTTTATTTCGATCATGGTCAGCATACTGCAGAAGACCTGAAGCGTGTAGGCATCATGACAAAGTACCAGTATAAGTCAGATCTGTTCGGCGAATCGAACAAAGCGCTGAATGACACGCTGGCACTGATCGCAATCCAGAAGCAGGGCATCACAGAAGCTGTCAAGTCATCAGCATCATTCAGATTCATGGCGCAGGCCAACAACTTTGTAAAGCCTGAAGATCTGCAGAAGGAACGGCAGAGATTTGCCGAGTACGGGATCACGAACAACAATGACGGCTTCCTGTTATTCCCGAATACATACACAAACATTCAGCAGATTCAGTCGAAGCCGTACACAGTCGACGCTGAACAGCAGAAGCTGATTCAGACAAATGTGTTCAATTACTTCGGAGTGAATGAGGCAGTGCTGCAGAACTCAGCGCTTGGCGATCAGCTTGATGCTTTCTTCAACGGAGCAATCGAACCATTCAGCATCCAGCTGTCTGAAGTACTGACCAAGATGCTGTTTACTTCGGTAGAGCAGGCACATGGCTCGGCTGTATTTGTGACTGCAAACAGACTGCAGTACATGCCGGTGGCACAGAAGATCTCCATGATCGCAACTCTTGGCGACCGCGGATATCTGATGATCGACGAAGGCAGAGCATTGTTCAACTATCCGCCTCTGCCGGATGGAGCTGGTCAGCATGCTCCGATCAGAGGCGAGTTCTATATGGTTGGCGAAGACCAACAGAAAGGTGATTCAAATGACACAGAATAGAGAATTCAGACCTTTCGGCGATGTCAAACGGAAAGAATATCGGATCGAAGGGTATGCATCCACATTCGCACCATATGAAATGTGCGAGATTGATGGACAGAAATATTTCGAACGCATCGAACCGACAGCATTTGATGAATGCGATATGTCTGACGTGGTCCTGAGGGTTGATCACGCAGGCGCTGTTTATGCACGTACATCGGCGGGAACTGTGCTTCTGAATACAGATGAGCATGGTCTGCATATTGAGGCTGATCTGAGCCGTACAGCGAACTCTAGAGCGCTGTATGACGAAATTGAAGCCGGCAACTATCCACAGATGTCATTCTGCTTTACTGTTCCGGAAGGTGGCGACTGGTACGACGAGGAAAGTCGGACCAGAGTCATCGGAAAGATCAATAAGCTGTATGACGTTTCACCGGTTTCCTTCCCGGCGAATCCTACAACTGAATTGCATGCGAGGGCACTTGAGTGGTTCAACGGAGCGATTGAAGCACTCCAGACGGAGCGATCTGAAGAAGTTCCTGAAGCAAGTGAGACAGTTGAAGAAAGGACTGAGGATGAAGAAGGAAAAACCGAATCTGCTGAGATCATCGTGGAAACCGAAGAAAGAGCAGAAGAAATTAAGAATTCTGAAGTAACAGAAGACGAAGAGATCGAAGACTGCAAGGCTAAGGAATTCGCTGAGTACAGAGCTCTTCAGTCCAAAGTGATCAGTGGAGAAATCGGCAAAGTGGTTGAAACCCACAGAGAGGAAATTGAAATGGAAGAGAAGAAATACACAGTTGCATCTCCCGAATACAGAGACGCATTCTATGCAATGATCGCCGGTACTGCTTCAGAAGAGCAGAGAGCGATCATTGTTGACAACACAGCTCCGGGCGACGGCGATGCTATTGCTATCCCGAAGACACTGGACGAGAAGATCTGGGATAACATCCATACAGCTCATCCGATTCTGAATGACATCACAACTGTCAATTCCGGTGTTGCTATGGAAGTTACCAAGCATACTGCAATCGCTGTTCGTACGACCAAGAAACTCGACAGTGCAGCTACTCCGGCAGAGGAAGCAAACACATTCGTTAAGGTCATCCTGTACGGCTATGACTATGAGAAGTATGTCCAGCTGACATACGCTGAAGCAAAGATGTCTCAGGGTGCTCTTGAGGATTATCTTGCTGAAGAGATCGGTGCAGAACTCGGCGAAGCAATGGCAAAAGACGTCTTTACCCAGGTTATGGCTGACGCAGGTAATGGTCAGAAGGTTACACCTGCAGCCGGTTCTGTTCTGTTCGAGAACATCAAGGCAGCGCTCGCACTGGCAACAGGCGCAGCTACTCCGGTTATCTATGCACCTGCAGCTTCTTATTATGATATTGTCGGCGCAATCGCACAGGGATCTCCGTTCAATATCGCTAAGACATTCGGCTGTGAAGTCAAGCTGGATACAGCTACAACAAAGATTGTCATTCTTGACCCGAAGAAGTATGTCCAGAACCTTGTACAGGCTGTCATGATCGAATCCGACAGAGAC
>DMBB01000093.1 GCA_003446295.1 Erysipelotrichaceae bacterium | reverse complement strand
GATCAAGCAGTTCTTCGCATCTCATGTCACCGCTGATCACACGATCTTCATATTCCTCGGCAGCCAGTTCATAGAAGGCGAGTGCCTGTTCCTTGTCCTGCAGGACGCCGTTTCCGTATTCCATGCATTCCGCCAGACGCATATGCACATCAGCCATGGCAAGATAGTCATCAGACATATAACATGCCATCAGACTGGACATATACAGCGAATACGCATAGTTCTGGTCTTTGGGTGCCAGTCCCGGAATACCCTTATAATAGAAATCACCCAGTCTGTAGCTTCCTACAGCACTGCCAAGATCCGACGCATCTTCATAACAGTTCATCGCTTCTGCCAGATCGATGTCTGTTCCCAGACCTTTCTCATAACAAAGACCAAGCTGTTCCTTGGCAATGATATCGCCTAAAGCAGCTGCTTTTTTATAGTAGATAAAAGCCTGCCTGTAGTTTGTTTTCATGCCGAGCCCAAAGAAATAAGCATCAGCTACATTAGTCAGCACCGAGCTGTCGGATGCATGTGCTGACTGTTCATCAGTTGTTTCTTCTTCGTATTTCAGCATTGTTCTGCTCCTTAAAATCAGATCACATCTGATAATCGGTGATATCATAATTCATAACAGATTTGAACGCAATCATTATGAACTTAAGAAAAAGTTTTCTTCACAGAAAATTCAGACGGATATGTAAAATAGGTATAACGGAAAAGAGGAACTGAAATGATACAGGAAGGATATATGCCGTTCAGGGAATGGCAGACATATTATCGGATCGCCGGAGCTGAGCATACCGGAAAGCCTGCTCTGGTGCTGCTGCATGGAGGACCGGGCTCCACACATAACTATTTCGAGCTGCTGGATGAGCTGGAAGATACCGGAAGGCAGATCGTCATGTACGATCAGCTCGGATGCGGAAACTCTTACCTGGACGGTCATCCCGAACTATGGACGCCTGAATTATGGACAGAGGAACTGATGTGCCTGACAGAATATCTGGGACTGAAGGAGTATCATCTGCTTGGCCAGTCATGGGGCGGAATGCTGGCGATACGCTTTATGATCGAAGAACAGCCGGCAGCTGTCCGCTCGCTGATCCTGTCCAGCACGCTTCCGTCCTCCGCTCTCTGGGCACGTGAACAGCACAGGCTCATTTCATTCATGCCCGAAGAAGAACAGAAGGCCATACACAGGGCAGAAGAAACCGGAAACTATGAAGATCCTGCATACCTGCAGGCCAATGAACATTTCATGAAGCTGCACTCGTCCGATATCCCTGATACAGCACCCGAATGTCTGCGCAGAACAAAACGCAGCGGCAGGGAAGCCTACCTGTACGGATGGGGACCGAACGAGTATTCCCCCACAGGCACATTGAAGGATTTCGATTATACAGACCGTCTTCATGAGATCCGTATTCCTTCACTGATCATATCCGGCACCAATGATCTGTGCACACCGCTGATCGCCAAAACGATGCATGACAGGATCCCGGGTTCCCGTTGGGAGCTGTTTGACGGATGCCGGCACATGGTATTTGCAGAAGCTACAGACAAATACTGTCAATTGTTAAGAAACTGGATGGATTCAAAAGACTAAGTCATTTCATGATGAAAGATGGTACAATAGCACTGTTATGAAAAAGTACAAGATCAAAATCAACGGAAAGTATTACAAGGTAGATGTCGACAGACTGCTGATCCTGCTGATCGCGATCCTGTCGCTCAGTCTGGTACTGGTACTTGTCGTCCATTTTGCCGGCGGAAACAGGAAGAAGACAGATGATCCCGCTGCGACCGCAGAGGTACTGGATCAGGAAGATCCCGAATACGACGCATCACAGGGCAAGATCAAGGAATCGGAATTCAACGGAACGATCCTGTCCAAAACAAAGGATGCCGGAGCGGAATACATTGCCGATACACTGTTCCTCGGTGATTCCAATACCGCAAGATTTCTTGTGACATATGATTCGGAAGGAAAACCGTTCACGACCAGAAACAACACGATCGGTGTCGTAGGCATGGGGATCGATGCAATCTCATCGCTTGCCTGCATGCAGTTCTCGACCGGTCTATATACGATGCCTCAGGCAGTAAAGATCATACAGCCCCAGCGCATCATCATTACCTTCGGCACGAACAATCTGTACGGCAACAGTACAGACGCTTCCGGCTTCATCCAGCGCTATGAACAGCAGCTGAAGAATATCACTGCTGCATATCCTTCCGCGGATCTGATCGTCAACTCGATCCCGCCGGTAGCGAAGGTCAGAGACTATCCGCATGTCACGATGACGCAGATCGATGCCTACAACAGGGCGATCGCCGAGATGTGCAAAAAGAATGACTGGAAATATCTGAACTCTGCGGAAGCACTGAAAGATGAAAAGACCGGATATGCCAAAACAGGCTATCTGTCAGGTGACGGACTGCATTTCTCATCAGCAGGTCTTGAGGCACTGTTTGAATATATCAGAACACATTCCTGGATCACAAAGGATGACCGTCCGAAGCCTCTGGCAGAAGTACCGTATATCTATGGCGTACCGGAGGGACTGATCAAGACAAATCCGCTGAATGATAAAGAGTTTACGGAAGAGGAAACAGGCGGAAGCACACAGGTGACGCCTGTACCGACTGAAGAGGCGGAAAATACGCCGAAGCCAAAACCGACTGAGGAAGCTGAGGAAACGGAAGTACCTGAGAATACTCCGACTCCGGAATCGGAAGATCCGGAACCCGTGCCCACAGAAGAGCCTGTGATTCCGGTTGAACCCGATCCTACACCGGTACCGGAACCTACGCCGACGCCTGTTGTATGCGGAGAGAATGCATATGAAAGCGGCGGGGCATGCTACTGCAACGAAGGCTATACCGGAGACCCGTATTCTTCCTGTTATGTGATCGTTCCGGAACCAACGCCTGAGCAGGATACCGGCGGATCGGAAGAATCAGGTGAAGAGGGTTCAGGCGAAACATCAAACGAAACATCTTCGGAAGAAGGCTGAGAATGACAAAGATCATCGGTTATCGGTGGTCTTTTTTGGTATACTTTTAGGAGGAACAATCATATCAGAAAGGAATCATTTATATGTATGATGCAGTGATTATCGGTGCCGGCATTACAGGTACGATGCTGGCAAAAGATCTGTCGCGTTATCAGCTAAAAGTGGCTCTGCTGGATAAAGAAAATGACATTGCCAACGGTGCGACCATGGCAAACTCCGCGATCGTGCATACCGGCTATGACCCTGAGGACGGTACGCTCAAGGCAAAGCTCAATGTTGCAGGATGCCGCCTGTACGAACAGCTGTGCAAAGATCTTGGATGTATGTACCAGACAGTCGGCGCATGGATCGCCGCTGTCGGAGAAGATGAAGAAGCCAAACTGGATATTCTGGCTGACAGGGCGGAAAGAAGGGATATTCCGTATGAATGGCTGAGCGGGGACGAGGCCAGACTTCAGGAGCCCAATCTCAATGAGCATGTCACCAAAGTGCTTTCATTCCCGACAACAGCGATCATCTATCCCTGGGAAGTTGCGATCGCCTGTGCCGAGACGGCTGTCAATAACGGAACCGAACTCCATCTGAACACGGAAGTGACTGCGATCACAGAAACCAAGGACGGATATACCGTTCACACGCCGAACGGAGACTTTGAAACAAAGACAGTCATTGATGCGGCAGGCATCGGGGCTGATCAGATCGCTCATATGGTCATGAAGGATCCCGGGTTTGTGATCAAGCCCAGAAAAGGCGAATACTTTGTACTGGACCATGACGCGAAATTCGTAAACCACATTATCTTCCCGGTACCTTCCGACAAGGGAAAAGGCGTGCTTGCTGTGCCTACAGTACACGGGAACACTTTGCTTGGACCGAACTCCGACTATGTGCAGGGCACCGTTGATACGGGCAGCACGGTACAGGGACTGGACTATGTCCGCAGCAATATTTCCAAGACCATGAAGAACGTACCATTCTACAGAACGATCCGTACATTTGCCGGACTGCGTCCGTCTTCATCATCTTCGGATTTCATTATTGAAGAAGCACCCGGACATCCCGGATTCATTCTGGCAGCCAGCATTGAATCACCGGGCCTTGCCAGTGCGCCGGCAGTATCGCTCTACATCATCGATCTGCTGAAAAAGACACTGACATTCACGGAAGATCCGGACGCTGTCATGACAAGAAAAGCACCGGTCGTGCTGAAAGAACTGTCGGCAGAAGAACGCAATGAACTGATCCGTCAGAACCCGAAATACGGCAGGATCGTATGCCGCTGTGAACAGGTCAGTGAAGGAGAGATCATCGACTGCCTGCAGGGACCGTGCGGTGCCCGCAGCATCAAAGGCGTCAAGAAGCGTGTCAGACCGGGTATGGGCAGATGCCAGGGCGGATTCTGCGAGCCGCTGGTACTGGAAATACTCGCCAGAGAACTGCATAAAGACCCGCAGGAGATCGTGCTGGATGGATTGAAATCGAACATCCTGGAAGAGGAGAACCGGTAATATGCGTACATACAGAGCAGTGATCATCGGCGGCGGATCAGCAGGTCTGGCTGCAGCGATCACATTGAAACAGAACGGGATCGATGACATTCTTGTTCTGGAAAAAGACAGGGAACCGGGAGGCATCCTGCAGCAGTGCATCCACAACGGATTCGGACTGCAGACATTCAAGGAACAGCTCTCAGGTCCTGCCTATGCAGAACGCTTCATCGATCAGGCAAGACAGCTTGAGATCCCCATCAAACTGAATACCATGGTCACCC
>DMBB01000279.1 GCA_003446295.1 Erysipelotrichaceae bacterium | reverse complement strand
GTCCTGATATAATCAGCTGTCATATCCCAGGATGCTTCAGGGGTATTGAGCCATGTCATAACGCCCTTGTATCCGAGCAGGAATATGATCATCAATACGATTGCGGCACCCATGAGAAGGGTAAACAATGTACCGACCATCTGGCCGACACGGTCTCTTCTTCCTTCTCCGACATATCTGGATATCGTAATCTGACCGGCATTGGAAAAGCCCATTGCCACAAATGTCAGAAGCTGCAGGACTTCACCACCGATCGATACTGCGGACAATCCGTTTGTTCCTACAAACTGACCGACAACGATCATGTCTACCATGTTATAGACAGTCTGAAGCAGTCCGGAAAAGAACAGCGGCATAGCAAATGTCAGCAGTGTTTTCGGCACGCTGCCGGTTGTCAGATCCCGGATCAGTTGTTTTTTCTCACTCATGATTTACATCTCCAATTCGCACAACCATTATATATGCTAAATGCAACTATTTTGCAATCAAATATGATCATTCATCATCGGAAATGATCAATGATGCCCGTTCAGCAGCTTCTGCCGTATTCAGCATCCTGTAAAGCAGATATGATTTTGTGCCGGGATCATAGCAGATCAGCCTGCGCTCTGCCCTGTCATATTCCACAAGTTTCGGAACACTGCACAGTTCTTCCCCGCTGTTTCTGTCAAGAATATATCCGTTTCCGTATGCCCCTGATTCAGAAATGATGATCCTCTCGTCAGTTACCCAAAGACGGATGCTGGTTGAACCCGTATCAAGGTTCTTCTGATACAGCGTCTCTCCTGTTGCGATATCGATCAATGTAAGTGTTCCGGAATGATCTTCGATCAGGATCAGCTGCCCATCACATACGGCCCTCTTGACATCATCTGATTCAAACGGTACCGTTCTCTCTTCTGCTTCACCCTTCAGCGGGCAGATATGCAGGATATGATCGGTATCCAGCATGTAGAAATGATTTTCATCAGCAGTGTAGATATCTCCCCCGTAATAGGAAGGCAGATAGCGTTCTGTTTCTTCTCCGGCCCCATACTGGACCAGCGTCCATTCCTGTGTTCTGACATTCTGCACGGCATAGCCGCCCCTGATCCCCATTCCCGGATCATCTGAATTTTCGGCGAGCTCAAAAACTGCCATATTTCCGCATATCCGATTGCTTCTGATGTAATCATAGTCATACGGGATCCCCGGGTCTGCCGCACTGAGCTCGTTTGTCTCAAAGTCCCAGATGTATTCACGGTCTCCGAACAGATACAGTTTATGATCGCCGAATACCGGGTTTATATTGAGTGTCTCAGGATATATATTTTTCAGAACTTCATGATGTGTGCTGTCCAGCAGATGAAGCTGGAAGTATCCTTCTTTATCATATGATTCTACATACTGCAGATACCACTGACCATCTTCGGAGACTGCCAGATTGCTGGAAGAAGGAAAACTGGATTTCTGATCAATCAGCCAGGGTACTTTCTTTTCAGGATGATCACCGATCACGTTCAGGAATTCCATCTTTGACATATCACTCATCGGAATCACAGACATCTCATATCCTTTTCCGTCCAGCAGCCAGCCTCCTGCCAGTTCAATGCCTGCTGAGAATACATCGTGGAATTCAAGGATGCCGTTGGCAAATGCTTCAGGATATACGATCTTGACTGTTCCGTTTTCAAACAGGAAATGCCATCTGTCCTTTACGTAAGCCCGTACATCAAGACAGTCTGATTCCATCAGATCGTAATCAACGAGTTCCCCTGTCCTCATATCAAACAGCAGTGCGTATTTTTTCCATACTGCAGTCAAGTAATTCGAGTCTGTCAGGTAAAAGCCGTCTTCCAATATCGCGCCGGCTGATGGAACTGAAGGAAGAATATCAGGATCGTCAATACGGCTGTACCTGACCGTTCCATCAGCGTTATATGCTTCTGTCATTGTGAGAACACGATCATCACTGTATGCAATGGCAAACAGGAAAATACTGCCGTCAGCCCGGAAAACAGTCTTTGTATCGGTTATTTCATGATCATCAACGTTATATGGTATCGTTCTGAAGATGGATACTGTCTGATCTGACAGATCCGCTTTGAACGTGATCGCCTCGTAGTTTCTGGAGGTGCTGCTGTCATATGCACGGAAACTGACATGACAGATCCTGTTGTCATTCGAAAAAGTACAGTCATAACTATTGGCGATCGTTAAATCTGTGAGCTCCGACAGATCTGCGGAAAAGGCCTGTTTTCCTGTCAAAGCATCAATGAAGATCAGGTTCTTGTTTTGTACCGCACAGACAAGAGACTCATCATCTGACATCCCCAGATATGTGCCATTGATCTGATAGTCTGTACTGCCTGTTTCGCTGTTCAGCAGAAGAACTGAGCCCGTACCGCCGGCAATGATCCTGCCAGCGTCTTTCATAACATGGATATACCGGAATGACAGCTGATCCGGTTCTGTTTTCCACAGCTGTTTGCCGCTGCCGTCAATACAATAGACTCTTTTGTCATTTCCGGCAAAGAAGATCCGCTCACCGTCTGTGTCGATACTGTTCGGAATCACATCATAGTCAAACGCACGGTCAAAACGCAGATTCGGTGTGCGGTAAAGATACAGTGCTTCAGATATTGCTTTCTCTGCAGCAGGAACATACGGACGGTCTGACTGAGCAGGCAGCGCTTCAAATGCATACTTCAATGCAGATGTGCGGTCCCCGGATGACAATGCATTCCCTGAAAGTGCCGCAAGTGCCTCCGATTCTTTTTTCTGCGTATTCGCGTGTTCGATCTCCAGCTCATTGTATGCTGTCTGGATCTGATGATTCTTATAGACAACTGTTCCTGTATAACCCAGAAGCAGGCAGCCTGCCAGACTTCCTGCAATGATCCGCCTTCTGGTCTGATAGCGGCGCTCACGCTGCCAAAGATCATCAAATGCGCAGGGAATCATTGCCGCGTAAAGTCTGAAGATCTCCTTGTTCAGGAGTTTCATATCCGGTCCTGCAGCACCGCAGATGTTTGCGGCCAGCGGTTCAACCAGTTCAACGGTTTCTTTTGTGACCGGATCATAAACATGTGTCAATGAATCAGGGAACGATGTTTCCGGCGTTCCGTCAGCCAGCACTGCCAGCACATGGCTTCTCGGATGGTGTTCAAGAAAATATATGATCTCCCTTTTGCACCAGATGGACCGCGGAAGATCAGGCGTGCAGATCACGATCAGGAATTCCGAATCATCCAGTGCCTGTGTAATATTGGCAGACAGATCATCAGAAAGAGGCAGTTCGTCCTGGTCACGGAATACCCTTCCGAATCTGCGGTCGGCAATTCCGTGCTTCTCAGCGATCTCTGCCGGAATGCGGTAATGTTCGATCAGCTGATGCACAGCTTTGGCTGTTTTCATGTCATTCGGCTTATGTCTGTAGCTGATAAATGCTTTATATCTTTTTCTGCTCTCTGTCATATCATTCACCTGTTTCATGAATTCATTTTAGCATCCATATCATTGTTCATATATACGATAGCTGACAGCTGTGTCTGATCAGCTGCTGTATAGTAAATATCCGGCCGTATAAAACAAAAGATCCGACCGAATTCTCTCGACCGAATCTTCAAATCAATAGTGCACGCAGGCGTACAGCAAGCAGGTGGAACAAAAGTCCGAGTATAATCAGCGCCAGCAGATATACTTTGCCGAACGCTGATGTCAGATTGCTTGAAACATCCCCCAGATAAGGGACATGGTATTTCACAACACCGATCACTTCCTTATACAGGACACTGTTGAAATCCTCATCCGCGTTTGCATCGCCTTTGGTGGATATCTTTCCTTCTACTGTGTTGTTGTTCGTCACACGGTGTACTACAACACTTCCCCCACTGTAGAAAGCGATCACTTCACCTTCTGCTATATTTTTAGCTTCGGCAGGTTTTACAAAGATCATACTGCCGGTAGGGATCGCAGGTTCCATACTTCCGCTTACAACATTGTACATATCGTACCCAAACAGTCTGGGCGTGGACATCGGTATCAGAAGTATAATGACACACAGCAGAATGCCTGTTCCGATGATACTGCAAAGGGCAGGGAGAATACTCCCGCCCTTTGAAGTGTTATTGTAATCAGTTCGGCTCATTCGGCAGATCTTGCTTTTGCCATGACTGTGATCAGCAGAACCAGGATTCCGGCACAACCTGCTCCAATGCCGATTTTAACTCCTGTACTCATACCTTTGCTGTTGGAAACATCGTCTGAGCTGATCAGTTCTTCTGTAGAACCGGATGTATTTTCGGATACTGCCATCTCATTATCAGGTTCCTGATCCAGATCAATAATCGTCACTGGCAGATCTGATTCAGTCTCAGGCACTGTCTCTTTCTGATTCTCAGCAGTCTCAGCATTGGTGTTATTGAATGTCGTGTTGGAAGCTGATGCCGCATAACCTTTTTTACCGGTGTTTTCGGCAGGGAGCTGGATATAGACAACACCGCCGTCTTCAACAACATATGTTACTCCGCCGCTTCCTGTGGTTCCGACGACCTTCGGCTTGACCTTCTTGTATTTGAATGTAAAGACATTTTCAGATGCCTGATCACTCAGTTTCTTTGTCAGGTTATATGCCTGCGGCAGATATCCGTCAACATAACGGAAAGCGACGACCGGCTGATCACCGACATTCCCCTGATATGTCGCTGAAGGAAGCAGCGTTTTTCCGGATTCGTCCACATAGTTAACGGTATATGCAACAGTCTCACCCTTCATGCCGTATGATGCAACAAATACGGTATCTTCTGTGATGTCTGTTGTTCCGACAACTCCTTCCACACCGCTGATATGGAATCCTTTGAAATAATAGTTGTCATCCGTAACTGTAATATTGTCTGCATAATCAGAAGGATTCCATGTTGAACCATAAGGGATCTCCATGTCCTTTGTTCCGCTGTATGTTCCATGCAGGCCCGGATCGATCGTAACTCTGTATTTATAGCTGGCTGCCCTTGCTACAGCATTGCTTCCGATCATCAGAAGAACAACTGCTAAAAGGCTCAATACTATCCTTAATCGTTTCATATCAATACCGCTCCTTACTCGCTGCTCCGGGATGACCGCTTCAGAATAACTGCCGCGATAATGAACAGCAGAACACTGCAGCCAAACGCTCCTGCATACAGAGGAAGATTGGAGCGATCACCTGTGTTGGGCAGATATACGATCGTCTGTTTCTTATCGACGATCACCTCAGGATCATTTGGCTTTTTCGTTGTTTTGGGAACTTCTACCGCAAAGTTCATTGTCAGTTCCCCAAGTGCGTCCTGATAGCTGTTTGTCTGTGTTTCACCATCCAGAACGATATGAAGAGACAGTGATGAAGATGTATTTGCTCCCATGGTTTCCAGATAGAAGTAGTCCTTCAAGACTTCGCCCGGCTCATGCAGACCGACACCGGCTGCTGTATCTTCACCACCGACTGTGTCACTTGAGAAGATCGTAACATTCTCACCTTTGCTGTTGGTATAGACCAGTTCATAGGTATAAGCACCGCCCTTACCGGCACTGTTGTCTTCCAGACTCTTGACAACTTTGTTCTCCATCCACCAATCAGCTTCACCTTTGCTGGTGTTTTCAAGTGCGATGTTGATGTTGAGTTCATCACCGGGTTCCATTCCCTTTACATTATCCTGAATGTCCTCAGTCGTAAAGTTGGAAACCATTTCCTTACCGGTAAACGTTACTTTCCAGTCTGTTTCCACTTGCGGATATACTTCTGCTGAGACTGTCACAAAGCACATGCTGAGAACGGAAAGAGACGCCGCTAAACGGATCAATGTTTTTTTCATCCCGATCATCCTCCTCACTTAAGGCTCAGGGTCGTTCCGCTGATCGTTACATCCCTGCCCCATGCGCTCTTGATCGCATCCTCTGCATTATGTGTCTGAACGGCATCTGCCTGAACTTCCAGTGCAAAGAATTTACCATCATATGTATATGTTGTAGTAATTGTTGTGACTGTCTTTCCATCTACTGTTTTGGTTTCGGTAGTCTGTGTTCCAACAGCCTTGATCGCAGGATCCACTTTGATTGACTTCATGAAAGCCGGAGTTTCTCCGCCTACATCAAGCGGTTCCGTGTAATACATGACAATACGCTCCGGATGATCTTCAGTTTCGGAATATGCAGTATCTTTGATCCATCCGTCAGCAGTGTTCAATTCCAGCTGAATATAGGAAGGATCCAGATCGACCTGCTTCTCACCGTCTGCGTTGACCCAGTATTTATAGATCGTTGCACGGACATATTCTTTAATCTCACCGGTATTGGCAATCGTCAGCTCTTCAGGATATGTTTTTCCGAATTCAAATGACGTGATGCCGCTCAGGATTTTTGAATCGCCTTCAGTCGTCCAGCTGCCGGAAGACCATTTTTTAGAAGCGGATAAATTCCCGTTTTCATTCAGTCGTGTGCCGATATGATATGTCTGGAACTGTCCCGTATATGTTTGAGAGAAATACTTCAGGGCAGCTCTTGCACCTCCTACTGTACTGAAGACCAGCAGTACAAGAGCAGTCACCAGCATTGCAGTTACACTTTTCGGAAGTGATTTCAAACGTTTAATCATTGGTCTGCACCTCCGTATTCCAGTCTGCTTCAATTGCAGAAATGATCTTGCCATCTGAATCATACTGAACAGGTGTCGTTTCATAGATCACTACTACATTGAAGTTGTCCCCTGCTTTTACCTCAGCAGGAATATTCTTGATCTCTACATTCAGAACAGTTGTGGATTCACCATTACCGATGTAACCGTTGTAATACCAGTAACCATCTCCGCCGTCTGACCAGTTATCACCGGAATAATCCAATGTCATGCCTTCCGGTGCAAAACCTCTGGCACGGACATATACCTGTCCATTATCATCACCTTCATTGGTGACTGTCAGATGCTTTGTCCAGTTGTCAAATGTTTCGATAATTTCCGTTTTTTCACTGAATTGAACTTCTGTATGTCCTTCCGAACGGACACTGACGCTGAAATATGCCATTGCGTTTTTCACTGATACGCATAGCAGCAGGCAAACAGCAGCGACAGCAAGAATCAGATTTCTTTTTTTCATTCTGCTTTACCGTCCTCTTGTTCTAATCCCCATCCATCATCACCGTACGTAAAGATGTTTTTGATTCCATGGCCATGCGGGATCTTGCCATTGTATTGATTGCCGAACCGTATCGTTGCAGTATTTTCTGCCGTCATTTCTGTTTCTTCATCAACAGGAATCAGAATAACTGTCTCTGCTTCAGCATCAGTAGTCAGTTCATAGGAAACTCCTGAATAGATCTCCTTAACGACTACATGCGTACCAACAGGAATCTTGTCAACAACAGCTGTTTCGAGTCCGGCAGCACTGAATGTCAGTGATGTTACATTTGTGTATACAGTTTCATCATCGATCTTGCCGACAATGTCGAACACAAATGTAGCAGGTGATGAGTTTTCATATGATTCCAGCAGTTTTTCGATGCGGAGACTGCTCAGACGTCTTTCACGCTCAGCCTTTAATGTGACAGTCAGATCATAGATCCATGTACCATCGGATGTTTTCATTCCTTCTCTGGTATTTTCATTGGTGCTTGGCAGTGAAACCAGCTGCGGTGTAAATGTATACACATACTGCGTTGTATAAGCTGCCGTACTATTGCCATCCACATAGTCTTCAGCTTCGGTCTCTGCCAGGTTGCGCACGACCATCAGATACAGACCAGTCTCGAGCTTATCTGTTTTTGTACCGAAATCCTCTGTCAGCAGGGGTTTGTTATTGAGCGCTTCACTGAACAGCTGTTCGCCGATATCATTCCAGTCTTCACTCTCAAGTTCCGACAGTCCTTCATAAGTTGCGATGTCATAGTTCTCCAGGCTGTAGCCTTCTGACAATTCAAATGTGAATGTATCATAATGTTCGTCTTTGACGATCCCTGCAACTTTGTAATAGTCAACAACGATCTTGTCCGTAACATTTTCACCGCTGCCGACCTTGTAATCCGTCAAGTCAGATTGAAACTCCGGCTCGGCATTTGCAGTCAGAAAACATTCTGCATCAACGCGCACTGACGCCTGGGTGTACACAGTCCCATGAATCATAGCAGGCACAACAAAAGCGGCTGCCAGAATACCTTTCATCATGCCTTTATATTTCTTCCCCATTTGTTCTCCTTATCTGCCGGATATAGCCGGCTAAGTATGCAGACTTTTTGTTAAATCTAATGACATATAGTTTCTCTGAACAACACAAAAATTTTGTCAAAAGAAAACCGACGTTAATATAATAGCATCAATTGGGATTTTTTTTTGACGTTTTTTTTATATTTTTCGTTTTCCTTCTTTTTACAATCAAATATACGGTGTTGATTTGGCTTATCCATCATATGTTAATTGAAATATCTGATGCATTTTCAAAATTCAGAAGTCTGCGAAAAAATGACGGACATCTCTGCCCGTCAGTTAAATTTGAATTGTCCAAGAGGCCAGATGCGCAGGATCAGTTTTCCTGCGATCAGATCATCTGAAATGCATCCGATCTCCTTCATACGCGAATCGACCGAGGTGCTTCTGTGGTCACCCATGACAAAGATCCTTCCATCCGGAACCTGATAAGGGATCTCGATGTTCATCTGTGTATCAAAATCAAATGTCTTATCAGCCACATACGGCTCATCCAGCAGCTGATTGTTGACATATACGTTGCCATCCTGATCAATGTCGACCCATTCTCCGCCGGAAGCGATCACTCTTTTCACCAGAAGTCTGTTGTTATAGTAGAACGCCACCAGGTCGCCATGCTCAAATTTAGCCGTACGCAGTGAGGCAACAATATCTCCTTCTTCAAGAGTCGGTGACATGGAGCTTCCGTAAATGCGGAAGATCGGGAAAACAAGTGTCGCCACAAGAATAGATGCGGCAGCTACAGTGATCAGAATATAGATCGTACTTCTGATCGTCCGCCCATAACGTTCATTATACCTGACACGTTTGAGTTCCCTGGTCAGTTCTTCCGTTGTCGGCCGGACATTGACCTTACTCTTCCTCTGCCTCTGCGTCATCTTTCTTCCCCGTCATTTCCTGAAGTTTTCTTAATTCTTCCCGCTTCATGATGTTGATATCGCGAATACTGGTAAGATACTGATCCGCTGCATCCTGCACTGCCTCAAATACCCTGTTGAGGCGCAGTGATGCTTCGGCGATCGAACCTGCCTTATTCATGATCAGCCTTTTTTCTTCAAGTTTCTCTTTTAATTCGGCATTTTCCTGCCTCAGCCTGTCATTTTCTTCAGAGATATCCACCAGTATTTCAAGCAGATCTCCCCTCTTCAGTTTCTTCAGATCCTTTGTATCCATATTCAGACTCCCTACAAATTCAATTTCTTTTTAATATCGTCTATGTTGATTTTCGGCTGTGCACTGATCATAAACAATATGATGATCAGTAGCAGAATGACCGGTATTGCGACAAACGGCGCTATGATATACGGTTCATACTGCACTGCATCAGGAGTGACCTGCAGATCTCCGCCCGCATTCTCTACACGATGACCTCGGACAAGCAGTCGGTGTGTATTGATTCCATATGGTGTACAGGTAATCAAGGTACAGTAGTCCTTGCCCGGTTCAATCGCCAGATCGCTCAAATCAGTCGGTTCCACGATCCTGATCTGGTCAACTTCATATGTATATGTTTCATTCAGGATCACAATAACGAACCGATCTCCCTCTGTCAGACGGTCCAGATCGGAAAACAGTTTTGCGCGCGGCAATCCTCTGTGTCCGCTCAGCGCAATGTGTACCCCTTCTGCTGGATCGGTAACCTCACCTGTTTTGTGATCGAAACTGGCTGTGCCGACCGGCAGACTGGTTCCTTCCAGATGACCTACGCTTGTCTGCAGAACTGCTTCACTTGTTCCGTGATAAATCGACAGTTTAACGTTGATCTTATCGATCTGGATATATCCCATATTGCCGCCTGCCGCGAAATTCAGTTCATTTTCATAGTTGACCTTGTCTTCATCCGTCAGTATCCAATCGATGCCGTTATCACTGATATTGCGGTTATATTCCTGGGCAGATGCAATGATCCTGTCATACTCACTAGTGTCCAGTTTGGCTACATCGCTCGTATATGACATGATTGCCCTTGACTGATGGAATGAATTCCAGTAATCCGAAACACTCGGATACAGCAGAAGTCCCAGACCGACAAAGAAAGCAAGCATGATCACGATATTTGACCAGTTCTTTCGAAACCAGTTTTCCTGCCGTTCCCCATTTTGTACAGATTCAGTTTTTATCCCTGTTTCTTTTCTGATTTTTTTCATATTACAAACATTGTATATATTACCATTCTAAACAAATGTTGTGCAAAGAAAACATACAACAGTTCAGCAGTATTTCCAGTTATCTGCTTAAATCCATTGGTACTGTATGAGTTTTATTACAATAAATGTGTGAAAGTAAAGAATCGGCTTCCAATCTTTGCAGATTGCGGATATATTGTTTCTGCACTGTGAAGTTCACAGATACGGGTCAGCTGACATGAATGTCTTCCGGTTTATTTAAGGTTTCCTGATTATACGCAGCACAGCATATATACCTGCTGTCTGCACATAAAGAAAGGAAGACATTATGAAACATTTGAAACGTCATCTATCGCTGGCATTATCCGCATTGATCCTTACGGGTATGCAAACAGCCGCTTCGGCAGAGGAGGAAGATCAGCAGCCGGCTGAAACGTACACCATTACCGTCACAAACGACAACCCCGCAATATCCATTGCCGGAAAGACCTATACTGCATATAAACTGTTTGATGTCGTGTACAGCGGTACAAACTACGCATACACGATCAATACAGAAAATCCGTTTTACACCGGTGCCAAATCAGTCCTTGATGAATATTTTGATTTTGGCGACATTGCATCAGAAACAGATGTCAAGAATGTTACCGTGAAACCTGCAAAAATGGATAACGAAACAAATACGCTTTCTGCTTCTGATATTCGTTCATTAGCAGATGCACTGAAACCATATATCTCTGGAACTGGGGCAGGATCTGCGGCAGCACAAGGTGAAACTGCAGTCATCACTGTACCCGAAGCCGGTTACTACATCATCACCGGCACCGTAAAACCAACAGATCCTGAAAACAGTGAAAGCGAGATCATCTCTGCTGTCATCTTAAGCAATGCGGATCCTGATGCCGAGGTGCAGCCAAAAGCCGGCGTTCCAACATTGTCCAAAAAGATCACAGGCGTCAAAGAAGGCGATGCTGTAATTTCCGGAGCTATTCTAGACAGCCAGGGAAAAGCTGCATCAGCAAAAGTAGGTTCAGTCGTTTCCTTTGAACTAGACTCCATTGTTCCTGATCTGACCGGTTACAGTACATATACTTTTACAGTGACGGATACATTAAGCGCAGGTCTGACATACTCCGGCAATTTCCATATGATGATCAACGGGGCAGAAATAACCGCAGCACCGGAAGTGTCCGGACAGACCATGACTGTTGCGATCCCGTTTGCAGTGCTGAGCAATTACACAAAAGGAGACCCGATCAGGATCACTTATGATGCAGCGGTCAATCAAAATGCACTTACAGCGAACTATGACAACAATACTGCGGTACTGACGTATTCAAACAGCCCGTACAGCGATGGTACAGGTGAAACGCCGGCAAAGACTGTCTACATTACTGATATTGATCTGGATGTATTGAAGATCGACGGATCCGACCACAGCAAATCACTTTCCGGTGCGGAATTCAAACTGTACAGAACAGTCGATGAGAGCAATGAATACTATTTATGGAATCCTGACAGTCAGACAGTCAGCTGGGTCAGTGAACGCAGCAGCGGAGATACATTCAGAACTGATGCATCCGGTCATTTCGAACAGGTGATCAGAGGTCTTGGTCAGGGAACCTATTACCTTTTGGAAACAAAGGCTCCGGCAGGGTACAATCTTCTGAGAGAACCGGTCACAATCGTGATATCTGCTACCGAAACAGAACAGCTGATCACTTATGATGTCACATTCAACGGTGAATCTGCTTCTATGACGAATCACACCATTGATATGAATGCAGTTCGCAGCAGCAATCAGCCGAAGGCATCCGGCTCAATTGAGAACAACAGCGGTATTATTCTGCCCGATACAGGCGGAACCGGTACAAAACTGTTCTATC
>DMBB01000280.1 GCA_003446295.1 Erysipelotrichaceae bacterium | reverse complement strand
CCGAACATCTTTCTGATCTGATCACTTAAAGCACTCATTTGACATTCCTCCTTCATCAATGCAGTTATTTATCCATCTTTTTTAAAGGGCACATAAGTCCCGTGAACTGAATGATCCTTGTCATTTTGCATGCATCATGATCAGGCAATACCAAAGCTTCATAACAGGCATGTGGATCATGATGTGTTCTGAATCCTCTTCTTATATTTTAATATGAATCTCATTCCCTGCATTGCCGAAATGACGAAACACCCGTAAATATTCATGACGTCCAGCACCTTGTTCAGCTTCAGGATCATTCGTCCAGTGAACAGTTTTTATCGTCTTTCATACAGAGTGCATCATTTACGTTTTTCTTTTTGCAATGCAGATAGACGATTGTATTGATTCTTGATATAGTCAGTTTTACAAAAACGGAAGAAGTGTACATGCTGACAAGTATCATAATCGGTGCGATCGCTGTTCAGCAAATATATTTCCACATTCCGGAATTCCGGACCTTTGGGAAGAGCCCTCTGCATTGCCGGAGCTGCAGCTGTCATTCTCTGGATCATCAACTGGCTTCGTTATTAGCAGACCGGATTGACCGAACAGGTCATCCGGTTTTTTTATCAATGAAAAACAGGGAGTATCATGCCCCCTGTTTCAAGATGGATAAGAGCAGATTATCTTTCCGCATTCCATCCGGTATATGCGTCAAGGTCCTTTTTAATGGAATCCCTTGCGGCTGAGAATATCCTGAGATCATCAATATAACCGATCACAGGACGGTTGTCATTGATCGCATCATCGCTCTTGATCAGATACAGAAAGGATCCGATCACTGAGGCCAATGATTCCTCAGAAGCCCATGTATAATCACCGCTGAGGCTGTCTGTCACAAAAGAAACAAGACCGCTGATATCCTCGGAAGCCTCACGCAGGACCTCATTCTGATCCAGGATCGCGTTGACCCGTTCAACGATCTCCGATACCTTTTCCGTATCTTTTACAAGACCCCTGGCTTCTTCTTTCAGTTCTGCATACTGTTTGTTCAGATCATTCATCCCTACAATATTCGTCATAATCACAATCTCCGTTTATCTGATCTCATTATACTTCATGGATCATCCATACACCATTTGTTCTGCCTGTTTATGCTTTGCGCATATCGGAGATGATCCAGTCCTTTTTCTTCAGGTCATACGGATTGCCGCAATACGGACAGATGTTCTGATGCATCGCATCGAAGCTTCCCCCGCATGTCTCACAGGAAACCCGATGAATGGAGAAGCCCGGTTCCGCACTTCTTCCCGATTCCTTGATCAGCACGAACCGTATCTTTTCATCTTTTTCCCGTACAGTTCTGCGAATATAGGTATCTGTGAGAAATGCTGTTCCTTCCACTCTGAACTGACTGCCTGTCACTTCGCATTTTCTGATATAGAGTGCACCCCGGTACTGCATATCAGCGATATCGTCAAAGGAAGACAGGTCTCTGCTGCCTTCCCAGACGGTCAGTGAATCCCTGTCATCGGAGAATACGATCGTACGCAGCAGTGACAGCACTCTTCCTTCAAATGCTTCATACGAAAATTCAGGATCATATGGTTCCATAAACTCCATCATCTTTTTCCGGCTGCGCAGTGCCTTCATCATCGGCACAGCCCTGCCTGCTTCATGCAGCACCTTTCCCAACAGGATCAGACTCCGGAACATATACCAGACAAATGCTGCGACGCCCCCGTAGAGCGCGCTCAGCAGGAATGCACCAAGTATCCGCCATATCAGAATGACATCCGACCATGCATAAATACAGATCATAAACAGTACAGTTCCCGTCACGCCTCCGGCAATGATCATTTCCTTCTTCAGCGAGTCCATCAGACCTGACCGTTCAACGATGGAGGGAACTGTATAATACGATGATACGCATGGATAAACATCATCTGTTTCAAAATATGTGCCGCAGTACGGACAGCCGTCCCTTGCCTGCAGCGCAGTCAGCGAATGGCCGCAGTTAGGACATTGATACGTTCTGTCTTCATGACCTTCTTTATCCGTAAAGGAAACGTACAGGATGACCGGCCTTCTGATCTGCCGGATCAGCTTTCCGTTTCTTTGATAAGCGATGTTCTGTACTGCCTCACGGTACAGGATACGTGAGGAATAACCGTTCTCATTGCGGTATGCACAGCCGCTGATCTCATCGTTGACATGTGTATAAGACTCCTCCCTGATCATACCGGACCGTTTCAGCTTCTTCTCCTGCAGATCCAGGAAATAACGAAGATCTCGCGATGCGCTCAGCGGTTCTTTTCCGTTCAGGGACCATTCATGCAATTCATCTGTAAACCGATCAAGCTGTTCCATATACCGCCCCCTGCACGATCTTTCATAGCTATGTATCATTGTGCATCATTTCAAAGCATTTTCCAATCATTCCCGGGTACTGTGAAAACAAATCATTTGTTTACACAGACGGAAAGAACAATGTTTCCTCATCCTGCGATGAGGATCATGTTCCATCTTTCCTGGAGCGTATAATGAAGCCAAAGGAGGATCTTCATATGGAAATTCTTCAGAAACTGAACAGCCCTGTGATGTATCTGATCTGCGGAACGATCGTGCTGTCTGCGGCACTGATCTGTGTTCTGTTCGGCGTCAGAGCCTACCGGGCAGGTCTTAAGATCGGTATGGATCCGGTCAAGCTGAAACTGACCATCACTGCCAGCGTGACATTTGCCATCCTGCCAAGCATCGGCATCCTGCTGGGCGTGATCGCCCTGTCTGGAAGTCTCGGCACGCCATGGCCATGGCTGCGTCTGTCTGTCATCGGTGCCCTGCATTATGAAACACAGGTCGCGGAAGCAGCTGCCGAAGCAGCCGGACTGCATGCCCTGTCCGCTTCCGAGATGACACCCTCCGCTTTCTCAACCATTGCCCTGCTCATGAGCGCATGCATCATGTGGGGCATGCTGCTGTCCATTGTCAGCCTGAAATCGTACAGTGCAAAGCTGAAAGCCGGCGGTACAGAAACAAAGCAGAAAAAGACATCTGTCTTCAGCGGATTCGGCGACATTGCCATGACAGCGATGTTCATCGGTCTTGTATCAGCCTATATCGGCAGCTATATCGGAACGCTTGTGTCCGGTAACGGCGTGCTGGGCTTCTCGGGCAGTCCTCTGCCGCTTGAAGTAGCAGCAGTCGGTGCTGCCGCAATGGCATGCTTCATCTGGATCTCAGAGAAAAAACATGCTGTATGGATCGACAGCTTCTCGCTTGCCGGCAGTATGCTGGCCGCAATGACGGCAGCAGTCTTTCTGGCGAACCACTAGGAGGCGTGATCATGAACGAACAGGAAAAAGAATTATATTTTGAGAAATACAATGAATCCATGCACATGATCGGCAGGATCAGCAGTACGATCATGCTGGTCATGCTGCTGGGTGCCCCGTTTGTTATCGGCATGTATCTTGGGGCAATGCCGGATATGAAGGCATTCATCAAAGCGTTCTTAAGCATCGGTATCGTCTATCTGGCAAGCGGCATCGTGGAATATCTGATCTATGTACCGATGCTGGGAGCCGGCGGATCATATCTTGCCTTTATTACAGGAAACCTGATCAACATGAAGATACCGTGTGCTGTCACAGCCCGTGATATCGTCGGAGCAAAGAGCGGCACTCCGGAAAATGAGATCATATCGACTCTGTCGATCGCTGCGTCTTCTTTGGTCACGATCGCTGTGCTGGCTGTCGGCGTCATGTGCCTGATCCTCCTGCAGCCGATCCTGCAGTCGGAAACACTGCAGCCTGCATTTTCCAATGTTGTTCCGGCATTGTTCGGAGCGATGGCGTATAAATATTACCGCAGCAATCTTCCGGTCGCTGCAGCGACGCTGACATTCATGACATTGCTGTTCATCTTTGTACCGTCCCTGATCTCCTCCGCAAGCTTTATGATCATACCGAGCGGCGCCTTGGCGATCGGACTGTCATTTCTGAAATTCCGCAAACAGAGAAAGGACCAGAACATATGAAGATCATCGTACTGATACTGTTGCTCATCATTGCTGTACTCCTGGCCGCAGTGATCAAAACATGTTTGAAGCCAGCCAGACAGTCTTTGTGGCAGCCGAAAGAAGACCTGCACAGAGAACAGCT
>DMBB01000175.1 GCA_003446295.1 Erysipelotrichaceae bacterium | reverse complement strand
AGCCGGATCACGGAACTGAAGGACGTCTACTATGACGTTCTGTCCGTGCTTCTGCAGAAAGAAGAAAAAATGGTCTTATGCCAGACAGAATACAGGATCCTGCTGGACTATGACCTTGAGCACAGCACTGATTACGTCAAAACACTTGAAACATACATCGAACACGGCTGTTCGATCACGGATACTGCCAATGCATTGTTCATTCACCGCAACACCATGGCAAAACGCCTGGACAGAGTCAAAGAGATCTGCGGTCTTGAGATCACAGACGGCACTGCCCTGATCCGCTTCTACCTCAGTTCCAGAATGATGAAGAAATAACTACGGAGGGTATCATGAATATCTACGCTGCATTTTCGCTTTTCGCACTGATCATCCTTGTATACTGGATCATCAACGAACTGTTCACCATACTGTTCCGCTTTATGGGTCTGCCTGAGGAACGGGCCCGCTTCCAGGTCACATCATTGCTGACGGGATGCGGTTTTACAACAAGAGAAAGTGAATTCTTCATCTCATCACGAAGCAGACGAAGACTTGCGCGAATGACGATGCTGTTCGGCTATGTCTTCAACATCACGATCGTTTCTTCGTTTATCAACCTGTTCCTGTCATTCCAGGGCCAGCATGCTGTTGACTATCTGATCGGTATTATGATCCCGCTTGCGTCAGTCGGCCTGATCTTTGCCATCATCCGCACTCCTTCCATGCGCAGCTGGACAGATACATTCCTGTCAGGACTGGCAGGACGCTTTATCAAACGGAAAGACTGCAATACGATCCTGCTGCTGGACTACATCGGGCAGGACACGATTGCCCAGATCACACTCAGAGAGATCCCCGAAGAATATAAAGATGTTCCTCTTTCAAAAACCAACCTGAAATCACAACTGAACCTGCTGGTCATGCTCATAGAACATCCCGGAAAGAAAACAGAGCCGATCACTGCGGATACTGTCTTCCAGATTGGTGACAGGCTGACAATGTTCGGAAGCTATGCGGCTATGCGCAAAGCATTCCACGCTGAAGAAGATTTCAATGAATAAGAGTCAAAAGCGGCCCGTGGTTGGGTCGCTTTTGTACTTTCATAACCTGATCAGTTTTATTTTCCTTCTGCAGCCATTTCGTCTCTGACTTCCTTGAAGCATTTGACCGCAAATTCAAGGTCTTCCTTCGTATGCGCTGCGCTTACCTGGGTACGGATCCTTGCCTTTCCCTTCGGTACGACAGGATAGGAGAAGGCAACAACATAGACGCCTTTCTCTACCATACGTCTGGCAAATTCAGCTGTTTTGACCTCGTCATACAGCATGACCGGCACACAGGGATGCGTTCCCGGGATCACGTCAAATCCTGCATCCACCAGATTTTTGCGGTAATCCTTTGTGATCTCTTCGAGATGGTCTCTTAATTCCGTGCTCTCTGCCAGCATGTCAAACAGTTCGATCGAAGCACCTGCGATCGCCGGTGCCAGGGAATTCGAGAACAGATACGGTCTGCTTCTCTGTCTGAGCAGGTCAATGATCTCTTTGCGGCCGGATGTATAACCGCCGGAAGCTCCGCCCAGCGCTTTTCCGAGCGTTCCGGTAATGATGTCAACTCTGCCTTCAACGCCATTGTATTCCGCAGTTCCTCTGCCTTTCTTTCCGACAAACCCTACCGCATGAGAATCGTCCACCATGACCAGGGCGTTGTACTGATCAGCCAGATCACAGATGCCCTTGAGGTTGCAGATAATACCGTCCATGGAGAAGACGCCGTCTGTAGCGATCAGCTTGATGCGTGCTCCTTCCGCATCAGCTGCTTTCAGCTTTTCTTCCAGATCAGCCATATCATTGTTCTTATAGCGGTATCTCTTTGCCTTGCACAGACGGACGCCGTCAATGATCGAAGCGTGATTCAGTTCATCACTGATCACAGCATCCTCTGCTGTCAGAAGTGTTTCAAACAATCCTCCGTTTGCGTCAAAGCAGGAGGAATACAGGATCGTATCATCTGTCCCCAGAAATTCAGAGATCTTTTTCTCCAGGCGTTTATGGATATCCTGTGTGCCGCAGATGAAGCGGACAGATGCCACACCATAGCCGCGCTCATCATATGTCCTTTTGGCAGCCTCGATCAGTCTGGGGCTGTCGCCGAGACCCAGATAATTGTTTGCGCACATGCACAGCAGTTCCCTGCCGTCTTCCAGCTTTACATGCGCACCCTGTGCGGATACGATCGGCAGTTCTCCCTTAAAGAGACCTGCTTCCTTAATGGAATTCACATCATCAGCGTATTTCTTCAGTATTTCCTGCTTGTTCATTCGTTTTCTCCTTCATCATTGATATGCGTCCAGTCCAGAATGACCTTGCCGGACTGGCCGGAGATCATTGCTTCAAACCCTTTTTCATAATCCCTTGCATCGAAATGATGTGTAATGATCGGTGCAATATCCAGACCTGCCTGCAGCATCGTCGTCATCTTGTACCATGTATCCCATACCTTGCGGCCATAGATGCCTTTCAGATTGATGCCGTTGAAGATCACTGTTTCCAGGTCGACGACCGCGTTATTTTCCTGCAGACCCAGCAGGGCAATATTGCCGCCGTGCTTCATCAGGTGGATCATATCATTCAGCGCTGTCTGGGAACCGGACATTTCAAGGCCGACATCGAATCCTTCCTGCATTCCGATCGCTTTCATAACGTCTTCCAGTTTTTCCGTATTCAGGTCAACAACTGTCGTAGCTCCAAGCTTCTTTGCCATATCCAGACGGTAGCGGTTAAAGTCCGTCACAACGACATGCCTTGCGCCGGCAAAACGGACGATCGCAGCTGCCATACAACCGATCGGTCCTGCACCTGTGATCAGAACGTCTTCACCAAGAACATCAAATGACAATGCTGTATGAGTGGCATTGCCGAACGGATCAAAGATCGCGTACATTTCTTCGGGAATATCCGGACTGCACGGCCATACATTGACCCAAGGAATAACCAGGTATTCCGCAAATGCGCCGTTCCGGTTGACGCCGACGCCCTTTGCATTCCGGCAGTTCTCCTTATGTCCTTCCAGGCAGTTGCGGCATTTCCCGCATGTGATGTGTCCTTCACCGGATACCAGGTCTCCGACCTTGAATCCTCTGACGCCTGCTCCGACTTCAACGATCTCACCGACATATTCATGGCCGATCGTCATGCCTGTTTTGATCGTGTTCTGAGCCCAGCGGTTCCATTGGTAGATATGAACATCAGTCCCGCAGATCGCTGTGCTGTGGATCTTGATCTTCACATCATTTGTTCCGACCTCCGGGATCGGGACTCTTCTCATCCAGAGACCGACGTCTCTTTTTTCCTTGACCAGAGCCCACATCTTTCCATCCTGCTGTGTCATGATAAAAAACTCCTCCGATAATTATTATTTTTTGGGTGGTTCTTCTCTATGATTATTATATCCTCTGCCCGCACAAATTGAAACGGCGGGAGATGATCTCCTGCCGTATCTGATCATTTTCGATTTGCTTTGCAGCACTATGACATCTGCGTTTCACTTGCTGTACTGTTCACAGCACCATACAGCTATACGTCTGATTAAGTCTTCCGGAAGTTCTTTGTTATACGGCAGTCGGATCGTCCCTTTACTGACATCATAATCCTTCAGCTCTTCCGCAAACACCGTGGTGGCTTCTCCTCCCGGATAGATTCCAAGATGTTTTTTGGATGCCGCAAAATGGATCAGGTTGCGTCCTTTCCAATAAGTAGGCATGGACCATGACATCCGTTCTTCCGCTTCCGGAAGCGCAGATCTGATGATCGAACGGACTTCTCTCAGTTTTTCCTGTACAGGTTCATCCTGGGATTCAATATATTCATCGATCGTTTCCGGTTTTCCGCAATAGTGCTGCTGATCTGTTCTGCTGAATTCTCTTCCGCATTTCGGACATTTCCATTTCATTTCCGTT
>DMBB01000160.1 GCA_003446295.1 Erysipelotrichaceae bacterium | reverse complement strand
GCTCGAGCTTGATCCTGCCAGTGCTCCGATCACATGCGCAAACTTTGAAAAGCTTGTTTCCGAAGGCTTCTATGACGGCCTGACATTCCACCGCATTATCCGCGGATTCATGATCCAGGGAGGAGATCCGCTGGGCAACGGAAGAGGCGGTTCCAAGGAACACATCGTCGGTGAATTCCGTTCCAACGGATACAGCAATCCGATCGTTCACAAGCGCGGGGTCATCTCGATGGCCAGAGCCATGGATCCCAACTCCGCATCCAGCCAGTTCTTCATCATGCACGCTGATGCGCCGCATCTGGATGGAAACTACGCTGCATTCGGACATGTTGTCGAAGGCATGGATACGGTTGACG
The DNA here is from genome assembly GCA_003446295.1 of Erysipelotrichaceae bacterium. The sequence continues at coordinate 3,916 of DMBB01000160.1, read as the reverse complement.
AGATCGCTTCCGTTCGTACCGACTGGCAGGACCGTCCGGTCGAACCGGTCAGAATGAAACGGGTCTATATTGAAGAATGATCAAAAAAGCGCGGCTGAATTCAAGGCCGTGCTTTCATTTCCTCTTCGATCCATGCCATGAGCAGATTGACGATCTTTTCCTGCTGCAATTCCGTCAGTTCCGTGCCCTTGCGGACCTTGTACCATTTCTCAAGACATCCTCTGCAGCAGCATGCGCATGCGTGCTGGGCTTTGAATACGGGATGCCCTTTCATGGGCGTTTGTTTCCCGTCGTTGTCCGGCCATGCCGGCGCCAGACGCGTCCGCACAAAGTCATAAGCGTGTGCGCGGATCGTATCCATTCCTTTTTCACGTACATACTTCCGGTCCTGCTCATTCAGATGAAACGATGATCTGAATTTTGACCTGGAGAGTCTGTACAGTGCCTCTGTTCTTGTCTGCATAACGCTGTCCTTTTGAACATCGTAGCACGTCATGAAGCAAAGCGGCCGGACATCTTGTACGATCTGTCAGAATTTCGCTGAAATATGCCCTTTTCTGTCAGACTGCTTGTGAAAAAACTGGAATCTGATGCTTAAACAGCGTATTATATAAGGGAGTATAGGAGATAATTATGGCTGACCTCACAGAATTCTATTCGTATTTTCATTATCTGGTATGCACGGTTGCAATTTACGGTAATGACGAACCGCACTTTTTCAAAGGGAACCTTAATTTAAGAACTTATTATACGGATTCTGAAAAAACAGAGATTAATGACAACAAGACTACAGACTACGCTGTTGATACCCTGTTTGCGGAAACAAACAAGATCGTCAGACGTCTGCATAAAGAGAGATATGATGAGAACCGTGATCTGTGCGTCATGCCGTTCACTATGCTCGGTGATCCGTATCAGATCGTTTACAACAAAACAGCGCATCCGTCTCCTTATGAAGACAACAGTCTGTCCTTCCTGAAAGAAAAAGATCCGAACGCCAAAGGACTGGCAATCGTGATGAAGAAAGACAAAGACGGAAAGATCACATGGCTGAGCGAAGTAGAAGCCAGAGCGATCATCCGGACACTGACTCCGCTGCTCGATAAAGAATGATCATGCAGGCTCCCGACCCGGGAGCTTTTTTCATGCGCAGAATTTGATGCCTTTCTGAAAAACAACAGATCGGGACATGTCCGGGCAGTTTCATGATATGATAAGCAGATGGAGACAGAAAAATGATCACAGAAGATGTACTTGAAACTTATCTGAATGACAGGAAGAAACTTGAGAAAGCAAGGGATCTTTATTATTCAGGAGGAGTCGGAACTGTTTATACGATGATCAAAGACCGACAGTATGACCTGATTGCCGCCAATGTCATTGATGCGGGCAGATATCAGGCCGGTGCACTGATCGACAAGGATCAGGAAACGGTCGAACAGGTAAAATGCAGCTGTCAGGAATATGCGGAAACAGGAAAAATGTGTCCGCATACCGCGGCACTGGTCATGAAATATACATATGAGTCCCCTGTGCTCATTGATCACGGCTTCCCTCCGGCTGTTGCGGAAACACTGGAGTCATTCTCGATCGAGCATGCAACATCGGATTCCGCAATGACACTGATGGAACAGTACCGTGCACCTGTGCGCAGAAGCAGGAAAGAGACTGCACAGCTGATCCCCGTGCTTACGTATATCCGTGAACATACATGCAATGTGAGATTTCTTCTGAAATCGGGATACCTGGAAAAGTATATCCCGTCGATCAGTGAATTCATCGCAAGCATCACGTCAGGCAGACCGTACAGTACCAGCAGGATCGCAGCTGCGGTCACAGCCGATTCTTTTCATGGAACCTCCGCAAGGATCCTGGATCTGCTGATCTCGGTCGCTGATATGATCAACAGTGCGGTACCCGGCACTCCGCCCTATATCGGATCTTATATCCAGCTGACGAATTCCCTGGCAGACAGGCTGTTTGATATCGTGCAGGATGATCCCCGTCACCTGCTGATCGACGGCATACCGTTTGAACACATCAGTTCAGTCAATACCGGTCCGATCAATGCGGATATCGTCATGAAACAGGAAAACGGCGGATATTCATTCAGATGCAGTCCCTTGTTCTGTCTGGAAGGTCTGCACCGTATCTATGTATTTGTCAGACGCGGATCACAATGGGATCTTTATATTTCATCACAGGATACCGGCAGTATCATGCCGTTTGCAGACTTTCTGGTCAAAGCGTCGTCTGCCGTACAGTATATCAACAATCAGCACATGAAAGCATTCACCAGGTCTGTCTGGCCGAATATCAAGGAGCGGTTTGATATCACAGCGGACGGATTCAGTGAGGAAGATTACATGCCTCCGAAGCCGGTATATACGCTGTATCTGGACGCACCCGACCCTTCGCTCATCACATGCGATGCGTATGTCAATTACGGGGATGCACGGTACAGCCTGTTTACGGAAGATGATCCTGAAGAGATCAGGGATCTGTATCAGGAAAGTACATTCATCAGCTTTCTCAGGGATATCTTTCCCAAAACAGATATGGACAGGCAGCTCATCTGCATTGATGATGAGGACGCGATCTATGAATTCCTCAGATACCGCATCCAGCAGCTGCGTGAATACGCAGAGGTCATGATATCAGAGAATCTCAAGAAGATCGGATTGAAAAACACCGGAAATGTACATGTAGGCATTTCTGTGCAGGATAACCTGCTCAAACTGGATATGGTATCCGATACCCTTTCCAACGAACAGATCGCAGAGATCCTGTCCCGCTACAGCAGGAAAAAGAAATACTATCGTCTGCGGTCCGGTGATTTTGTTGAGATCAATGATGGCTTCGGTGATCTGTATGATACCGTGGAAGAACTGCAGATCTCCCAGTCAGACCTCAAAAAAGGCCATTCGGAAATGCCGCTCTACAGGGCAGTGTATCTCAATGGACTCAGTCAGTCGGAATCTGTGACGTTTGATCCGGACAAAGTGTTTGAAGACCTCTCCAGGCGGATCCTGACAGTTGAGCAGAATGAGTATGAAGTGCCTGCCCGGCTGACGCCGATCGTCAGGGATTACCAGAAAAAAGGTTTCTCCTGGCTGTGCAGTCTGCGGGATCTGGGCATGGGCGGTCTGCTCGCGGATGAGATGGGCCTTGGCAAAACACTGCAGATCATCGCTGTACTGTGTGCATGGAAGGACCGGAAGCGGACGCTGATCGTATGTCCTTCATCCCTTGTATACAACTGGGCAAAGGAGATCCGGAAATTCGCGCCTGAGCTGCCGTATCAGATCATCAACGGACCGGCATCGATCCGTCAGGAACTGATACGCAGAACGAATGAACAGGACATTCTGATCACCTCATACAGTTTGCTGCAGAAAGACATCGCGGTATACGCTGACATGAGCTTTGACTGCATGATCATTGACGAAGCGCAGTATATCAAGAACCCTGGAACACTGAGCGCCAAGAGCGTCAAAGCAGTCAATGCAGCTTTCAGGGTCGCCCTGACAGGCACGCCGATCGAGAACAGACTGAGCGAGCTCTGGAGCATCTTTGATTACCTGATGCCTGGCCTTCTGCACAGTTATCCGTTATTCAAGAAGACATATGAGGAGCCCATCATCATGATGAATGATGAAGAAGCCTTCAGCCGCCTGCAGCAGATCACTTCACCGTTTATCCTGAGAAGGATGAAGCGTGATGTGCTGAAGGATCTTCCGCCGAAGCTTGAAGAAGTTGTCTATGCCCCGCTGGAAGCGGAGCAGGCACAGCTTTATCAGGCAGCTGTCCAGAACCTGAAGAATGAGTTAAGCACAAAAACAGATAAAGAATACAAAGAAAGCAGGATCGAGGTGCTTGCCGAACTGACGCGTCTGCGCCAGATCTGCTGCACGCC
>DMBB01000204.1 GCA_003446295.1 Erysipelotrichaceae bacterium | reverse complement strand
GAACAAGAAATCTGATCAATGCGCTCAATGAGCAGGGAAAAACAGTCAGTATCCGTATCGAGGAATACAACTCTGTTTCCGAATCAAAAAGGATTGTGGACGAAATATGCGGCTCAGCTGTCATCAGCTATCTGCCGTTCATTACCATCCCGAGACGTTATCAGTTCATAAAACGGTTCATGGATATCGTGATGTCGCTGCTGTGCCTTCCGTTATTCGCGGTGGTCTATGTATTGACATTTCTGCTCAATGATACCGGACCTGTCATCTTAAGAAGGGTCAGAGTGGGCAAAAACGGAAGACGTTTCTACCAGAACCGTTTCCGCACCATGAAAATGGATGTGAAACCGGAAGATACCCATAAATACACATGGTGGGGGAAGTTTCTGCTTTTCACTCATCTTGACGGACTTCCTGAAATCCTGAATGTGCTTTCCAGTGACATGTCTTTCGCCGGACCGCATGCACCGGTTCTGCAGAGATTCCTGCAGTATTCTCCGGCAAGAAGAAGAAACCTCTGCATCAAGCCCGGTATCGTCGGCGGATGGAGCCTTGAAAAAGAGGAAGAGGATGTCATCTTCAGAGAAAGAGAATATATCGAAAACTGGACAGTCCTTAAGGATACAGCTATTTTCTTTGAAATGGCGCTCCGGTATGTACTTGGCAGATCCACAAGAAGACAGCTTCAGAGAAACATTGATGAGCAGATTCAGCTGATCGAAGAATATAAAGAGGAAACCGCTCCGCTGCAATATGATCATTCAAAGTATGTTCACACGGTCACATTCGGTGAAAGAGTATACCTGATCATCAAACGGATCATCGATTTCGTTCTGTCATTCATCGGTATTATTGTTCTTTCACCCGTTCTGCTGATTCTTTCCATTCTGGTCAGCTCCAATGACGGCGGCTCACCGATTTACAAACATATCCGTGTCGGCAAGGAAGGCAGAAAGATCACAATTTATAAATTCCGCTCGATGCGCAAGGATGCGGGTGATCTGAAAAAACTGCTGACTCCGGAACAGCTGGAACAATATAAAACAGAATTCAAAATTGATGATGACCCGCGTATTACGGGCATCGGCGAATTCATCCGCAAAACCAGTCTGGATGAACTTCCGCAGCTGTTCAATATTCTGAAAGGCGATCTGTCAATCGTCGGTCCGAGACCCATTGTTGAGAAAGAGACAGAAGTTTACGGCGATGATATCGCAAAGTTCTTAAGCGCAAAACCCGGTCTGACCGGATACTGGCAGGCATATGCGCGCAACAATGCCACATATGAAACCGGTGAGCGTCAGGCAATGGAAATGTATTATATTGACCACAAGAGTCTGTGGCTTGATATCAAGATCTTCTTCAAGACATTCAGCTCGGTTCTGAAGAGAGAGGGGGCACAATGACAATGAACAATGACGTAAAACTTCTGATAGCATGTCATAAAAAATGCGATGTGCCTCAGGATCAGCTGTATCTGCCGATGCATGTCGGTGCCGCGGGAAAAGAGGATATCGGCTTTCAGCGTGATGATACAGGAGACAATATCAGTGAGAAGAATCCGGTCTACTGCGAACTGACCGGTGTTTACTGGGCATGGAAAAACCTGTCATATGACTGGCTTGGACTTGTGCATTACCGCCGCTTTTTCACTGTGAAAAGTTCCGCATATCAGAAGAAAAACGGAAAGATCAACTCGGTGCTGACTGGGGAGGAATTGAAACCTTATTTGAATAGGTACAAAGTTCTGGTACCTAAGAAGAGACATTACTACATTGAAACGGTCTATAAGCATTATGCGCATACCTTCTCACAGGAACAGCTGGATGAAACCAGAAAAATCCTGGCCGGAAAATATCCGGAATATGTATCTTCCTGGGATAAGGTCATGAACAGCAGAGGCATTTATATTTTCAATATGTTCATCATGAACAGAGAACTTACTGACCGTTACTGCACATGGCTGTTTGATGTGCTCGCCGCTCTTGAGGAGCGCGTGGACACTTCAAAAATGACCGCATTCGAAAAAAGATATGCCGGAAGAGTATCCGAGCGTCTGTTCAATGTCTGGCTGGACCATGAGATTGAAACCGGAAATCTGAAAAAAGCGGATATCCATGAATTGCCGTATCTTTATCTTGGTGAAATCGACTGGCCGCGTAAAATCAGTTCATTCCTGATGGCCAAGCTTTTCCACAAAAAATATGAAAAGAGTTTCTGAGAGCGACAGCATGAAAAACGAAAAACTTCTGACAATATCAGTCGCTGCATATAATGTGCAGGATTATCTGGAACAGAATCTGAACTCAATTATCAAATCAAGATATCTGAATCTGATTGAAGTGTTTGTGGTTGATGACGGAGGCAATGACAACAGTCTCTCAATCGCGAAAGAATATGAAAAGCAGTATCCGGATTCCATTTTTGCTGTTCATAAAGAAAACGGCGGATACGGCACAACGGTCAATTATTCGATTGCCCATGCCAACGGAAAGTATTTCCGTCTTCTTGACGGAGATGACTGGTTCAATACCGACGGACTTGATCTGCTGATCGAACATATTATGAATTATTCACCGGACTGGATTGTGACAAAGACAGACCGCGTCCAGGACGGGGTAGGTGTGATTCCTGATCCGGAGCCGCAATGGCTGAAATATACGAATGAAAAAGTGCTGCAGATCGAAGATATCCCGGCTGAATTCCAGGTGGGCATGTGGGAATCCACATTCCGTACAGATCTGCTGAAAGAACATGCCAAAGAATTCCCTTCCCGCACACTCTATACAGACATCCTGTATATGTGCTATCCGCTGGCATACGCAAAGACTGTATCATTCCTGAATACAGTTCTGTATTGTTACAGGCTTGGCAGAGACGGACAGAGTGTCTCGCGGGAATCGCGCATCAAACACTATAAAGAGCAGCTTGCCGTCGTCGATCTCATCAAGCAGTATTATGTTGAGGCGGACGTTGCGCACAAGGCAGAGCTGATCAAGCGCAGATTCACGGCATATTACAAATGGCAGATTCTCTGCATTATGTTATTGCCCGCCTCAATGAAGAATCTGAACCACATCAGACAGATTGAACGGGACACAAAAAGAGATTTCCGTGATTTTTATGATGCGGGAACTGAAAGCAAAAATGTTGCCGCATTGCGGTATACGGGCTATCTTGCATACTGGCCTCTTGTGTGGCATGGAATAAAGAACTGGTAACAGGGAAGCAGAGCTATGAAAGATGTATTATTGGTAAACATGTTTTCTAAAAACGAGTCCAGTTACACGGAATATTACATTGATGAACTGAAAAAAGCCGGACTCTCTTATGAAAGCATCTACTTTGAGCGCTATAACATGGACGCCGAAGCAGGTGAGAATGAGCTGCTTTTCAAGGAGTATTGCCCCACCGGCGGAAACAAGCTGAAAAAGGTCGGAACCATGGGACGGTTTGCTTCGTTTGTCAGAAAAACCATCAAAGAAGGCGAATACCGAGGAATTATGGTTTTCACGACTGTGCCGGCAATCATGATCCAGGACTTGCTCAGCAGCAAATTCAACAAGAGATACATATTTGATATCCGTGACTATACCCATGAAAGCAACCCGGTCTATTTCAGAATGGTCAGAAATCTGATCAGACAGTCTTTTGCGACAGTTATTTCCTCAAGGGGATTCCTCCGGTTCTTACCTGAAAATGAACGGTATTATGTCACTCATAATATCGCCATGGAAAATCCGGAAAACTATCAGGCAAAAGCAATTGATCCGATGAATATCAGGATCGGTTTTGTGGGATCTATCCGTTACTTTGATGAAAACAGCAAACTGATCAGACAATTCAGCAATCAGGAAAACTGTCAGCTGGATTATTACGGAACCTTCTCCCAGGGCTGCGATCTGCCTTCGGTCTGTGAGCAGGAAAAAGTCACCAATGTTCACTTCCATGGCCGCTTCAACAACTCTGAAAAGAAAACCATATATCAGAATATTGATATCATCAATTCAATCTATGGTGTAAAGGGTCTTGAAACAACAACCGCTGTTCCGAACCGTCTGTATGATGCGGCAATCTACAAATGCCCGATTATCGTTTCAAAGAACACATATCTGGCTGATCTTGTGGAACAGTACGGACTCGGCTTCGCAGTGGATGTGCACAATGAGAATGTTCCGGAAAGATTGAACAGTTATTTATCGGAATTTGACAAGGATGTTTTCGCTGAAAACTGCAGCCGTTTCCTGAAAGATGTTTACAGTGACATGGCTGAACAGAAAAGAATGATCAACGTATTTATAGAAAAGATGAAACAAAGCGTATGAAGAAGAAAGTACTGATTGTATTTGGAACAAGACCGGAAGCGATCAAAATGTGCCCGGTTGTCAAGGAATGCAAAAAAAGAGATGAACTGGAGACGATTGTCTGTGTGACCGGTCAGCACCGCCAGATGCTTGACCAGGTTCTGCACGCGTTCAATGTTGTGCCGGATTATGATCTTTCAATCATGAAAGACAGGCAGACTTTATTTGATGTGACAATCAGTATTCTGGAAAGAATCAAAGAAGTTCTGGAAACGGTTGAGCCGGATATTGTTCTGGTTCACGGCGATACATCCACAACATTCGTGACTGCCCTTGCATGTTTCTACAAACAGATTCCGGTCGGCCACGTGGAAGCGGGATTGCGCACATATGATATTTATTCACCGTACCCCGAGGAGTTCAACCGTCAGGCGGTCGGTATCATTGCGAAGTACAATTTCGCTCCTACGGAAAAGGCAAGACAGAATCTTCTGAATGAAGGAAAAGAACAGTCAACCATTTTCGTGACCGGAAACACCGCTATTGACGCTCTGCAGACAACCGTGAGAGATGAATACTCACATCCCGAACTGGATTGGGCAGCAGGCAGCAGGCTTGTTCTTCTGACAGCGCACCGCAGAGAGAATCTCGGTGAGCCGATGCACAACATGTTCCGGGCGATCAAGAGAATTGTGGATGAAAATCCGGATGTGAAGGTGATTTATCCGATTCATATGAATCCGGTCGTCAGAAACACCGCAAAGGAAGTGTTTGCGGATGATGAAAGAATCAGACTGATTGAACCGCTGGATGTACTGGATTTCCATAACTTCCTGTCAAAGGCATATCTTGTTCTGACTGACAGCGGCGGAATCCAGGAAGAGGCGCCGAGTCTTGGCGTGCCCGTACTGGTCATGCGTGATACCACCGAACGTCCCGAAGGTATCGCGGCAGGAACACTGAAACTGGTCGGCACCAGTGAAAGTGTGATCTATGATGAGTTCAACAGACTGCTGAATGACAAGGATGAATATGAAAGAATGTCCAAAGCATCGAATCCTTATGGTGACGGAAAGGCATCCGCAAGAATTGCCGATATTCTGATCAACGGCGCAACGGAAAGATAAGAACCGGTGAATTTATGGGATATCGTAAACTGAACAGTGATGATCTGAAAGAGACCATTTACCGGATTCTCTGTGATTTCGCGGATTACTGCGATGAAAACGGACTGCTGTATTCATTATCCGGCGGAACGCTTCTGGGTGCTGTAAGACACAAGGACTTTATCCCCTGGGATGATGATATCGATGTCATCATGCCCCGTAAGGATTACATGAGGCTTCAGCAGCTGGTAAAGGAAAAACCGATTAATGACAACTACAGGCTGATCTGCTACGAAGAGCATACAGCGGATTTTCCTTTTGGAAAGATTGTTGATCTGAATACAAAAGTCGTTGAAAAATGTCTGACAAGCGATGAGCATCTCTGGATCGATATTTTCCCGGTCGACGGAATGAGCGGAGATATCAAAGAAGATGAAAAACTGCTGAATCAGGCTAAAAAATACAAACTGGCATATGCACGTTCAGTTGCTGTTTTCGGTGAGGGAACTTCCAGGTTCAGGGCAATCTTCAAAACACCGCTGCTCATTTATCACAAACTGATCGGCAAGAAGACCTATGCC
>DMBB01000205.1 GCA_003446295.1 Erysipelotrichaceae bacterium | reverse complement strand
GACCTGAAGGATGATTCTGACCTGACAGCCAGCAGACGCCCGATGGCGCAGCTTCTGATACCGGTGCCTTTCGAAGTACGTGCCGGTGATATCGTGAGGAAAGCAGTATGAGACTGGAAGGAAGGATCAGCGTAAAAGCCGCAATGCTTGCCGGAAACAGAACGGTCAGCCGGATCTATGTACGCGATGATCTGAATGACCGGGATACGTCATTCATCCTGCACAGAGCGGAAGAACGGGGTATTCCGATTGAACGGATGTCCGAAGCACAGATCAATGAAATGGCACAGGGAAAGACACATGGCGGTATCCTGGCTGATGCCGGTGAGCGTACATTCCAGGAACTGTCTGCCTGCCTGGAAAATGACTGTCCGTTTGTCGTGATGCTGGAAGGGGTAGAGGATCCCTTTAATCTCGGCTATGTGATCCGTTCCCTGTATTCAGCAGGATGCACCGGACTGATCCTGCGGAATCGTGACTGGAGCTGGTCGGAAAATACGATCGTGCGTTCCAGCGCCGGTGCATATGAATATATGAATGTGATCCTGAGTGATGACATGGCGGAAACAGTCAGAATACTGAAACAGCATGGCTTATATGCCTACGCCGCAATGCGCAGGGATGCGATATCCTACTTTGAAGCACAGTTTGACAGACCGATCCTGCTCTGCATCGGCGGGGAGATGAGAGGTCTTTCCTCAGCAGTCCTGAAGGAATGCGATCAGAACATTTATATTCCGTATGCCAACGATTTCCGTGCCGCGCTGAATGCGGCAGGGGCAAGTGCCGCTCTGGGATTTGAAGTCATGCGGCAGAGATCAACACGGAGGTAAGCATGGAAGTCATTCAGTCACTGCAGAACAGCAAGGTCAAAGAATGGGTCAGACTGCACAACAAGAAAGACCGCGATCAGAAGAAGCGTTTTCTGATCGAAGGTGAACATCTGCTGGAAGAAGCACTGAAAGCAGACTGCGTTGAAACGATCATCACTGATGAGGACCGTCCGGAGACCGGCGTGCCGGTCATCCGTGTCACGGAAGGCATCATGAAAAAGATATCAGGCAACGTCTCGGCAGTGCATGTGATCGCTGTCTGCAGAATGAAAGAGCCTGAACTCAGAAACAGCAGCAGGCTGCTGATCCTGGATGGTCTGCAGGACCCGGGAAATGTCGGCACCCTGATCAGAACTGCTGTATCGTTCGGCTTTGACGGCGTATATCTTTCACCGGACTCCTGCGACCTGTACAACGAAAAAACCATCCGTTCCACGCAGGGGGCGCTGTTCCATATCCCCGTGATCCGTACCGGACTGTCAGATCTGGTGCCGCAGCTTCAGAAAGAAGGGGTCACAGTGATCGCATCCGCACTGGATGCGTCTGAGAATATGGAGGACATCGCACCGCGGGAAAAGATGGCTCTGGTTGTCGGACACGAAGGACGCGGCGTCTCGAAGGAAATACAGCGGAAAGCAGATATGAGGCTCCGTATTGAAATGGACGGATTTGAATCACTGAACGCTGCTGTCGCCGGCGGGATCATGATGTACCGTTACCGGAAATCAGCCGGATAATCAATGAAAAATGCACCCGGGCGGGTGCATTTCATGCTAGTCGAGATCTTCTCCGTTGGAACCGTAGACCTTCTGCATATAGTAGAAGGACTTTTTGCGTTCACGGTGGAGATCACCGTTTCCGTCATCATCTTTGTCTACATAGATGAAGCCGTAGCGTTTTCTCATTTCACCTGTACCTGCGGATACAACGTCGATATGACCCCAAGGTGTATATCCGATCAGGTTGACGCCGTCGATCTCAACAGCATCCTTCATCTGCTGGATGTGTCTGCGCATATAGTCGATACGGTAGTCATCATGGATCATGCCGTCTTCTTCAAACTTGTCGATCGCGCCAAGTCCGTTTTCAACGATCATCATCGGGAGCTGATATCTGTCATAGATCTGGTTCAGATTGACGCGCAGACCGATCGGGTCGATCGTCCAGCCCCATTCGGAAGCTGTCAGGTACGGATTCTGGAGACCTCTGACCTGGTTGCCTTCGACCTGCTTGATGGATTCAGGATGTGCCGCATATGTTGCAGAGCTGTAGTAAGAGAAGGAATAGAAGTCTACGACGCCCTTCTTCAGCAGTTCATCATCACCTGGTTCCTTCTTGATCACGATGCCTTCACGTTCCAGTTCCTTGACCTTATAAGCAGGGTAGTAGCCTCTGCACAGAACGTCTCCATAGAACCATTTCTGGTTGTGTGCTGTCTGGATCTCGCAGAGTACGTCCTCCGGATTGCAGGAGTAAGGATATGTAGCGCCATGGGCGATCATCAGACCGATGAAGTTGTTCGGGTCGATCTCATGACCGATCGTAACTGCCAGGGCACTGCCTACGAACAGGTGCCATCTGCACTGCTCGGCATTCTGCTTGTTGGAGATGTGTTCATGAACACCGTTCATCATGAAGTTGGTGTTGATGTTGATCTCATTGATCGTCAGCCAGTATTTGACCAGTCCCTTGTATCTAGTGAAGATCGTACGGCAGTATTTTGCAAAAGCATCGACTGTATGACGGCTTACCCATCCGTCATATTCATTAGCAAGATGGAGCGGGCAGTCAAAGTGATAGATCGTGACAAGGGGTTCAATGTTGTATTTATGGCACTCCTTGAATACATCCTCATAGAACTGCAGTCCTTCTTCGTTCGGTACTTCATCATCACCGTTAGGGAAGATCCTTGTCCAGTTGATGGAAAGTCTGTAGACATTCATGTTCATTTCTGCGAACAGTGCGATATCTTCTTTCCAATGATGATAGAAGTCTGTCGCAACGTGGCTGGGATAGTAGACATCAGGATCTACATAAGCCTTTGCGCCGGCAGGAACTTCTTCTCTGTTTCCGACAGTTGTTTTTGTGCCGTCTGCCAGTTCAAGATAGATCTTTCTCTGAATACCGTGAATACCATCACCGCCGGTGATCGTATCTGCGACTGCCAGGCCTTTTCCGCCGGACAGATAGCCGCCTTCATACTGATTCGCCGCAGTTGCGCCGCCCCAGAGAAAACCTTTCGGGAATCCCATAAAATTTGTCCTCCTTTATATTTTTATGAAATCATGTGCTGTCTTTATTATACATGGGAATCATGCGGAATTTGGAAACGGCTGCTGACACAAAAGTGTCTGTTTTGCAGATGCGGACAGTATCGTCCGTACTCAAAAACTGCGGCAAAAAAAATACCACGCTGTTCAAAGCGCAGTATTCTCTTAGTCCTTGATCCTTCCGAGCATGTGGATCAGCGCGGAATTGTAGTAAACAGCTACTTCATTGGTAGACCAGCTGTCGAATGAATCAATGTACATCTTTGCCGGAGGCATGTTGTCAGGCAGTGCCTGTGTCAGCTTATCATCACGATAACTGTCAGGTCCGCCGACCAGTGCGCCGGGCAGGGATGTATTTTTTGCTTTGGCAACACGGCTGTGTACGTCAGAAGGCGTGTTGGAACCGAAGCCTG
>DMBB01000281.1 GCA_003446295.1 Erysipelotrichaceae bacterium | reverse complement strand
TTAGCATCTGTCGCCTACCTTATTCTGACCCTGGCGGGATGCATATTGAACTATGACGCTGTTCATATTCCTTGGCAGATTTCTGATATACTTTTCTTAACGAACATCAGATGTATCTTCCAAAAAAAAGACAGCTGCGTAAATCGTAGATGAAGTAGCGGAAAAAACACTGGCTTTGTTTGAGGAGAACAAGGTGCCTCTTGATCAGTGCATCGGAGTCGGCGTCGGCATTATCCTGAACGGAGAAGTATTCGAAGGCGGCATTATGGGCGGCAGTGAAGTCGGACATATGGTCGTCCGCCAGGCAGGAAGACAGTGTACCTGCGGCAGAAAAGGGTGTCTGGAAGCATATGCTTCGGTTCCATCATTGCTGAAGGCTGCCAGACAGCGGAAAAACAGGGAGGTATCCCTGCAGGAGATCTTCAGCAGCCTCGATGATATTGATATGGAAGAAGTCGTGGAACAGTACCGGGAGATGCTCGGAACAGGCATCGTGAATATCGTCAATCTGTTCCGTCCCCAGCTGATCCTGCTGGGAGGGGCATTGTCTCCTTATATCAGGCAGATGATCCCCGATCTGAAGACCATGATGGAGGAAGACTGTTTCGGCGGTGTATACGGAACCATTCCTGAACTGAGCGTTGCCCAGCTTGGTGACACAGCCGGAATGATCGGAGCGGCAAACCTTCAGCGGAACCGTTCTCAGATATGTCAATGATTACGGATGCATATTATGTATTTGTTGTACAATAAAGGGGTCAGTCAGAATTCCGGAGGTGCTGTATGTATTGGCTGAAAATAGCATTATTCAGTATTCTGGATAATGAAAATGAAACCAGCAATAATTACATCATTGCGAAGTTTATTCTTGAAAATTACAATCAGCTTTCGGGTGTTTCCCTTACGGAAATCTCAAGACGGTGCAATCTGTCCAAGGCGGCCATCAGCAGATTCTGCAAGGATCTCGGACTGATCGACTATATTGATCTGCAGATGCTGATAAGGGCAAGCCATAGTAAGTCCTGTGAAGAGAAACCTGTTCTGTCACTGGATGAGCAGAAACAGGTTTATCTTAGCCATCTGAAGCAGATAACGGATCATTTCCCGGAAATCATGGCTGATCCGGCCGTTGAGGATCTGATTTCCGACATTCTTCAGCATCAGACCATATATACATTCGGGCACCTGCAGGCAAGTCATATCGCCTATACGCTGAGAAACAATCTTGCCGTATACGGTATCTTCTGCTACAGTGCGCAGTCTTGGGTTGAACAGCGTGAGAAATTAAAGAATGCGGGAAAAGATGACCTGGTGATCATTTTTTCGTCGAGCGGAGATTATTTTAAGCGTCTGGATATCAACATGAGCTTTATCGAAAAGGCGGATGCGCCGAAAATATATATGGTGACATTCGGCAGGGATAACGGTGCTCCTTCAAAAATCCGGAAGATATATCTCGGAGATACGGCTGAGGATCCATGGTCCAATGTTCAGATGAATATGTTCATTAATTATATTTCTTATCGTATTTCCATGACATATTGATTCATTTTATGAAACACTGATACTATTTGCAAAACGATCCGTCAATTTCTGGAAAAAACCGGTTTTGACGGATTTTTTTTGTATCTTCTGGGTGTAAGTTCTTCACCGCACAGACGGTGAAGCGGGAGGAGATGTATTATGAAGTTTTCTGACAGATTGATGACCGGTATTATGAACACAGCCGGTAAGGTCAATGACAACAAAATCATTCAGAGCATTATGGATTCATTCGTTGTTCTGAACCCATTCATTATTCTCGCATCTATTGCAACGCTCTTTACAAGCCTGATCTGTTCACCTAAAGCAGGTCTTGCTACAGTGCATGGATTTGAATTCCTTGTGAATTTCAATCCGATGTTCTCCGGCATTTATTACGGATGCATGAACCTGATTGCGCTGCTTCTAGCACACAATATGGCATACAACATGGCAAAACGTTCCGGTGTTGAACCTCATTTCGGCGGACTGCTCGGTCTGGTTGCCTATGTCTGCATGAACTCAACCAATATTGCGGTACAGGGTCAGGAAGGCGTCTTCGCGGTCGGACTGAGCCAGGATGTCACCGGTTCGCTGGGAATGTTCTATGCAATGGTAATTGCTGTTCTGACAATCATGCTTTACAGCCGTCTGAATAAAGTGGAAGCTTTCAAGATCAAGATGCCTGACGGGGTTCCGGCCAATGTCGGAAAGGCATTCTCTTCACTGATTCCTACATGCCTCACGATTCTGATTCTTGCAGCAGTCCGTTTTGCATATAACTCTCTGACAGGCAGCGAACTTTCCAACCTGATCTATAACGTTCTGCAGGCACCTCTCGGCAGCCTGATGCAGACACCGTTCGGCTTCATCGGAATCGCTCTGTTTGCCGGTGTCTTCTGGATCCTGGGCATTCACGGAACAGCAATGACAAGCGCATTCACAAGACCTCTGTTCCTGGCTGCACTGTCAAAGAATATCGAACTGGTCAATGCCGGACTTGCACCGACCGAGATCGTTACAAAACCGTTCAATGTTCTCTTCGGCGGCCTTGGCGGATTCGGATGCACACTGGGACTGATCGTTGCAATTCTGCTTGTCAGCAAGCGTGAAGATGAAAGAGCAATTGCAAAGATCGCTCTTCCTGCAGGTATCTTTGAGATCAATGAACCGATCATCTTCGGTCTGCCGATCGTCATGAATCCAATTTATGCAATTCCCTTTGTCCTCGCACCTGTCCTCGGTACAGTTATCGGTTATGTCGCGACAAAGGCTGGTATCATGCCGTATACATATATCGATGTACCCTGGGTTACTCCTCCGTTCATCAATGCATTCCTGGCTTCCGGCGGAAGCATTATGGCTGCAGTCGTTCAGTTCGTAGCTTTCGCTGCAATCGTTCTTCTCTATATGCCCTTTGTTCACATCAGCAACAAGGTATATGAGAAGAGTCTCCGCGAGAATGCAGAAGAGAATGCTGCAGACTGAAAACTGAAAATACAATTTTACGGAACAAGAAGGAGGAACTGAAGTTATGATGAATGAAAATATGCGATTCCCTGAAAACTTCCTGTGGGGCGGGGCAACAGCTGCCAACCAGTATGAAGGCGGAGCATTCGAAGGCGGAAAAGGACTGAGTATCTGCGATGTAATGACAGGCGGATCACTGACAAAAAGAAGACAGCTGACCTGGGTAAATCCTGTTACAAAAGAAACCGGATATACAGAAGTGATGTTCAAAAAACCGATCGTTCTTCCTGAAGGCGCTGTTCCGGGTGTGATCGAGGGAGAATACTATCCGAGCCATAAATCAGTAGATTTCTATCATCGCTATAAAGAAGATATCGCGCTGGCTGCGGAAATGGGCTTCAAGGTATTCCGCATGTCGATCAGCTGGCCGAGAATCTTCCCGAACGGGGATGAGGATACTCCGAATGAGGAAGGACTCAGATTCTATGACGAAGTATTTGACGAACTGAAAAAATACGGAATCGAGCCGCTTGTAACAATGTCTCATTATGAGATGCCGCTGCACCTGGCTGTTGAATACGGTGGCTGGGTCAACCGGAAACTGGTCGGCTTCTTTGAAAACTATGCCCGTACGATCTTCACCAGATACAGGGACAAAGTGAAATACTGGCTGACATTCAACGAAATCGATATTCTGGAAGGAAATACATATATCGGCGGCGGTATCATGAATTACAGCGAGCAGAATGTCGCGCAGGCAGCACATCATCTGTTTGTTGCATCTGCAAAAGCTGTAAAAGCAAAAGAAGAGATCAATCCTGATATGATGGTCGGCGAAATGCTCGCGTATATGCCTATCTACGCATATTCCTGCAATCCCAAAGACCAGCTGATGGCAATGAACAGAACCAGGGAAGCATTCTTCTACAGCGATGTCCAGGTAGGCGGTCATTATCCGAACTACAGACTGAAAGAATATGAGCGCAAAGGCATCACGGTAAAAATGGAACCCGGTGATCTGGAACTGCTGGCCGAATATCCGTGTGAGTTTATCGGATTCTCCTGTTATAAGTCAGCATGCGTATCATCTGAACAGCCGGGAAACAGAAATGTGGCAAATCCTTATCTGAAGCAGTCGCAGTGGAACTGGCCGATCGATCCGGACTGCCTGCGTCTTGCACTGAATCAGCTGTATGACCGTTATCACAAACCGGTATGGGTCGTGGAGAACGGGCTCGGTGCGGAAGATATCGTTGAGGACGGTAAGATCCATGACCAGTACCGTATTGATTATCTGAGAGATTCCGTAAAGTCCATTCATGAAGCAATTGAACTGGATGGTGTCGAGGTGCTCGGTCTGACTGTCTGGGGATGGATCGACATCGTATCCGCAGGAACGGGTGAGATGAAAAAGAGATACGGCATGGTTTACGTTGATCTGGATGACCAGGGAAACGGCACGCTGGAACGTATACGCAAGGACTCATTCTATTGGTATCAGAAAGTCATTCAGACAAACGGAACCGATCTTGACTGAGTATAGTGAAAAGAATCCTGAGAGATCTGATCTCTTCGGATTCTTTCTTTTGGAGGCAGTCATTCGATTTTCCACTTCTTACGATACTGTGCAGGGGACATGCCGGTAATATCACGGAATACCTGTATAAAGTAATTGGGAGTATTGAAGGCAAGCATATCAGCGATCTCATGGATGGGAAGCACAGTTGTTTTCAGCAGTGTCTTTGCCCGCTCTATTTTTGCGGTACGGATAAAGGAGGAGACGGACTGTCTGATGATGCCAGAAGAGTGGAATTCATCCGCAGAGGGCTGCAGGGCGTAAAGAACTGCATGGATGACGGCATTCCGGTAAAGGGGTACTGTTACTGGAGCCTGATGGACAACTTTGAGTGGCAGAAGGGCTTTGGCATGACATTCGGTCTGATCGCGGTGGACAGAAGCACGCAGACAAGAATTCCGAAGGAAAGTCTGAAATACCTCGGCAGCTTTGCCGGATGATCAACAGTATGCGAAACGGGTAACCAAACTTCGTGGGGCCAGTCAAATTTCATAGGGGATTTGATGGGGGACCTTACGGGGGACCAGTAGAAAAATGACC
>DMBB01000054.1:14414-15725 GCA_003446295.1 Erysipelotrichaceae bacterium | reverse complement strand
CTGCCGGTACATTCTTAATGATCCATGACATTTTGGGTCCGGCATAATACGGTGAATAGTTCAGACCGGTGATATCCGTCACTTTTTCTGCAAAACCGTTTTTGTTCAGTTCGCGGCAGAGCTGTTCTGCTCTGGCGCACTGCCAGACAATTGCGTTATAGACAGGCTCTCCTGTACGGCGGTTCCAGGCTACGGTCGTTTCACGCTGGTTGGAAATACCGACACCTGCGATATCCGCCGGATTGACGCCTGCGTTGGTAATGACCTCTTTTACAGCGGAAACTGTATTATTGTAGATTTCCACCGGGTCATGTTCAACATAGTTTCTCTCATCGATGATCTGTCTGTGTGCTCTGTCGCTGCGGCCGAGAATCTTTCCTTCACCGGAAAAGATTATGGCCTTGGTACCCTGGGTACTCTGGTCAATGCCAATGATATACTTTTCAGACATGCTGAAGCCTCCTGTTGTTACATTTAGTATTCCATACATTTTATTAAATGTCTATCCACATTTAGTAAATTTAGTTGATAATTTAATACAATCTGTTATACTGTTTTTAGAAGGATATACAAGTTAATTCCATAAGAAATGTGAGGTTTACAATTTATGATTTCAGCCAAAGAGATTGCGCAGAAACTCGGTGTATCCCCCTCCGCGGTTTCCATTGCGATGAATAACCGTCCCGGTATCAGTGATGAAACAAGGGAAATGATTCTTAAGGCAGCCGATGAAATGGGGTATGTTCACAAAAAAAGAAAGAGCAGCTTCGGCTCCATTCTTCACCTGTTTGTCAGTTCTTCCTTCACATCCACGGTCCCTTTTGACAACAATATGTTCCTGGATAAAGTCATCCAGGGTATCAGCCTTGAAGCACAGCAGCTGAATTATACCCTGCATATTACATATACGACTTTCCGCAATCTGACAGCCGAAAAGATTATAGCAACCATGGATGCCAATACATCCGGTATCATCCTGCTGCCTACAGCGGGTGAAATGATCAGTCCCAGTATCCTGAAATCACTGAAGATTCCGTTTATTACACTGGATAAACCGACCGAAATGTACGGCCTCGACAGTGTGACGATTGCCAATGCACAGGGCATCTTCCTTGCCGTGCAGCATCTCTTCTCACTCGGCCATACCAATATCGCACATATCGGCGGCGAGCGGGAATTCACCAATTTCTCAGAGCGCATACAGGGGTATATCAACTCGGTTGCCATGCATCCGGAAATGAAAGGATCCGAAAAGAATGTCTTCCGGATCGACCAGTACAGCAATTCCGAATCAACGGATTATTCGGCAGC
>DMBB01000054.1:0-14247 GCA_003446295.1 Erysipelotrichaceae bacterium | reverse complement strand
GCCCGCGGTTACCGTATTCCGCAGGATATCTCTGTCATCGGTTTCGACAATATTCCGATCAGTGAAATCACCGTACCGCACCTGACCACGGTCAATGTTCCGAAGGAACGCTTAGGCGCCCTTGCGGTCAACCGTCTTCATGATATTATCTGCGGACGGGCGAAGGAAAGAACCAAAACAAGTGTGCTGACAAATCTCCTGGTAAGAGAAAGCACCGGACCGGTCAAAAGAGTCTGACATATACAAGAATTCATAACATTAACAAAAGAACTGTTACCCATATAAAACCGGGCAGCAGTTCTTTCATTTGGCATTTATTTTCCGACGGGTTCCGGTTCCTTCTGCACTTCCGGACTTACCGTCAGCTGTTCACTGTTCTCATCATCCGTCTGCTTCATCACCAGTTTGATGATCAGCGGATACAGTGCTGTGTAATACAGAATGGTGATCAGTCTTCTGGCAAAGTGTCCCCAGTGACTGCCCAGCAGATTATCCAGCGGTTTGCCGATATTGTTGTTCAGCAGCACAAAGATAATCATACCTACTGCACAGACAATCACGCCTTTGGTATTGAGACCTGCAGGCTTGAAACGCACCCACCTGCGTTCAATGAAGCGGCCGATGCAGAAGGCAATCAGGAAGGCGATATCACCATACCCGTCATTCATCATCTTCTGCGGATCCACCAGCAGTTTGCCGTCCACATATGTCATCGGATACGGCTTGAAGGTAATGTAGGCAATGGAAATGAAACCCACAACAACACCGGCCAGCAGGAAGCGGTCTTCCATCTCCGGATGCAGCCTGAGATACGCAAAAATCTTTTCCATGATGATCAGGCACAGTACGCTTTCACAGATCGCCACAAATACATCCTGCGGTGTATGAACGCCCAGATAATTACGGGAGAAGCCTACCAGCATCGTTCCGAGCACACAGAGAACCGGCAGCCATCTGTGTCTCTTATCCGCTTTGGCAGCCATGCCTCCGAACAGCGGTGCAGCCGTTGCTGTATGTCCGCTCGGGAAGGAATATCCGGTCGCCGAGGTGATGGCATCCCCTGCCGGTATAATACGGGGATCACGGATCCACGGACGGTATACACATGCGGTCAGTTTAACCACCTGATTGATTCCGAGTGTCAGACACATGGACGCAATCGCATACAGACCGTCACGTTTGTTGAGTGCCCAGTAAATAAACAGAACCGCAAGAATCAGATACCTTGTCGCAAAGTTTGATACAAACTCCATGAACGGTGTCCAGGCATCGTTGATGCTGTTACGGAAATCCTGCAGGAACAGAAGATAGCGGATATCAAGACCAGCGGTTTCTTCACCGGTATCTGTCGTTGTTGCGGTACCGGGTTCACGCAGTGTCACGCCGTCTTCCGTAAGAAGTTCACTTTCTTCCGCAGCTTCCGTAATACTTACCGGAAACCCGGAAACAGGCTGTGTATCCGCAGGCTGATACAGGTCTTTGCCCGGCAGCAGCAGTGCGGATGATAACAGGATTATTCCAGAAATACCCATGATGCAATTCCCCCTCTGACATCAAGGACCTCATTATATTTTGTTATTCATTTTGGCGTCAACCTAAATTCCCGCTTCCCGAAACAGGCAAAAAATACAGAGCTTCCATTGAAAGTCTTGAAGCATGTGCGGTATTCAATGATCTGCAGAACCGCGCTTACGGCGGCATGCCCATTCAGATCGGTATGGTCTGCGGACACAACAGCACCCTGAACTGCCTTGAATATCACCGTGACAGTGAAGTCAACATCGGTGCAGCAGACTTCATCCTCCTGCTGGCAAAACAGGACGAAATAGAAAACGGCATGCTCGATACTTCACGCATCAAAGCATTCCGTGTTCCTGCCGGTGTATTCATTGAAGTATATGCAACAACGCTGCATTATGCGCCATGCATGGCATCTCCGGAAGGCTTCCGTACAGCTGTTGTACTGCCGCGCGGAACCAATACGGACAAACCGGAATTCACCCCGGTAACGGATGAAGACCGCCGACTGAGAGCACGCAACAAATGGCTGCTCGCACATCCGGATTCTCCGGAAGCTGCCTCCGGTGCTGTGATCGGTCTCTGCGGAAAGAATATTACAGTTAACTTATAAGAAGATATGAAAATCCCGTCCTGGCCGCTCGATTCGACGCCTGTCAGGCAGACAAGGATAATAAAAATCATCGCAGTTCTTCATGAACAAATGTGGATTAACGGATTAAGGAATCATCAGATACAGAGCTGTTCTGAACATTTGAAAAGGCAATGTTTCATAGGATTCTCCCTTATGAATTCATTGCCTTCTTTTCTTTTAAGACCCCAAATTTGTTCACCGGTTCTGTTTGATGTTTCCCCGGGTATTTTGGCAATCCTACAGACTCCGGAGATGGATGAGCCTGTACCTGTAAAACAGATGATTACTGTGCTGCAATCAGTTTGTTCAGAGATTTGATTTCCAGGAACAGGAGAATCAACGTGCAGATAAATGATGCAATGTCACCTGCTGTCTGACCATACCAGACACCGAGGATACCCATGTCGAATACGTTAACGAACAGAAGCATGAACGCTGCGACAAAGATCAGATATCTGCCGACACCTGTGAAGGTAGCCAGACCGAGTTTATAGGTGGATACATAATAGGTTGACATCAGACCCATGGATCCGCCAAGTGCACATGCGGCAATGATGATTCTCAGAGCTTCTTTACCGACAGAATAGAGCGGTTCTTCACCTGCTCCGAACATAATCAATGTCTGATCTGCGAAGATTTCAAAGATGATGGTAACAATACCGACCAGAACGATCTGTACAATATAATCTGTAATCAGCAGTTCCTTCAGTCTGCTCCAGAGCTTTTCACCATAGTTATAGGATATAGCAGGTGCAGTACCACTAACAACGGCTTGGTTGAACATGTTCAGGATATAGATCACATAACCGGACAGGATCGCATATGCTGCAACATGGACCGGTGTACCAACTTTACCGAGCAGATTGTTAACGATCACAGAGAATACTGCTGTGGAACCCTGAATGCATACGTAAGGGATGCAGATCTTGATGGATTCACCAAGCAACTTCCAATTCAGGCCCATCAGCGACCTTTCCAGCTTGAATCTCTTGGACTTTCTGATGAAGTAAGGAAGCGCAATAGCCCAACCGCCTACGGAGAATGCATAGTACCAGCCTGCAGCGACAATGCTGAAGTGCATCACGGAGAGAGTAACGAACAGCCAGATTACACCAAGAACTGCGAAGACTGTCGGCCAGAGTGCGGACAGATCCGGTCTTTCATCCATGGCAAGGAATCTGTTGGTCAGCTGTGCAAGGCCTGTAAACGGATAACCTACACCGAAGATTCTGATAAACGGAACCATCAGATACAGATATTCATCAGGAGTACCAAGGAACTTGGCTACCTGAACCGGGAATACCATCAGACCGATACCCAGAATGAGCAGCAGAAGTCCGATGAATGTGACAGAAGTATTGAATACTTTCCGTGCACCCTCCTCATCGCCTTCACCCATCTTGATACTGGCGAGTGTCCCGGCACCGATCGTAAATCCGCCGCCGATTGCAAGCTGAAGGTTTTCCAGCGGCATGACCCAGCCAACGCATGCAAGGCCGTCAGCACCGGTAGCGTTACCGATGATGATACCTTCAAAAATAACCATAATTACCTGTGCGAACCCGCCGATAAACATCATGCCTGCATATTTCAGAATCATTTTTCTTATCGGCATCGTACCAAAGTCGTGGTCGCTTGCTGCTTTTTCGACCTTTTCAACTTTTTCAGACATATTGTCCTCCCTTTTCTTTCTTTTTATTTTCTGCAGCTACACATCTCCTTTTTTTACTGCAGCTGTTTTTTAAGACATCCGATGTTTTTTCTGCAGTCCTTCCCTCTTCTTCCAGCTGATAAAGCCATAAAAATCATTGACAAAGAAGACACAGAAATTGATGATCATCGGAATATAAATCGGATTCACGATAGAAGCCAGAACCCACAGGATCACCAGTACCAAGTCGTTTGCGGCATACCAGAAACCATAGAAGGATGATCTGTATACCGACGTGGCCGCTGCCAGATAACTGGTCAGTATGGATACCGTTGAGAACAGGATATGGGGTGTTTCGAAGTAGATCATGATCCTGTAGAATACGTAGGTCACGATCGCTCCGGTAATCCCAAGAAATCCAATGTCCCTTGGTCTCAGCCGGTTTACTTCGACAGTTCCGTCTCCATCCTGGGAAGGGTGTGTAGCCCATGTGTATATCGCCCAAACTGCCAGCGGGAATGCCATTCCCATATACGTAATCACTTCGCTCCAGTAACGGAAACTGTACGATATGATTGCGTACAGGATTGCGAAGATTGCGATCAGGACCTGTCCCCATACACTTCCTTTCGCTCCCAGCAGGACCGCTGTGACACCGATCAAAGCTGCACATAGTGTCACAGCACTGAATTCTGCTGAGAGAAGATTGGAGAAGGTTACCAGCAACAGCGATGTGATCCACATCACCCATTCTTTTTTCGTAAATGTTTTAAACGGATTATCCATAGTTATCCAGCGGGAGTCCGGGCTGTTTGTCTCAGACTCTTCTTTCTTTTATCGCTTTATCCTTTGTAAACTACCTTTCCGTCCACGATCGTATATACAACTTTGGTTGTAGAGATCGCATGAACGTCACAGTTCAGCAGATCGTTTTCCAGTACGACAAGGTCTGCTTTTTTGCCGATTTCCAGGCTTCCGATCTTGTCTTCCATACGCATCTGCTTCGCGCCGTTGACGGTATATACTTCAAGCATTTCCCGGACCGTTACAGCCTGATCCGCGTTTCTGGTGTATTTCGGATCATCCCACTGTCCCGGATACGGAGATGCCTGGGTAGCACCGACCTGAATGCCTGCGAGAGGTCTGAAGTCAGGCTGTACGGGGTAGTCCATAGAACCTGTTACCTTGACACCTGCATCGAACATCGTACGCATGTTGTATTCGGTCCGGAATCTTTCGGTACCGAATGCCTGTTCTTCCAGAGGAGAGAAATTCGGATCGTAATACCACCACAGCGGCTGCATAGCCCCGAATACCTTCAGTCTTGCCATTCTGTCAATGTCATCTCTGGTGATCAGTGTGACATGCGCAATGATATTGCGGTAATCCCCCGGACCGTTGGCTTCTTCGGAATACTCATACGCGTCCAGAGATACCTTGACGCCTCCGTCACCCATGGCATGGATCTGAACCTGATACCCTGCCTCATTGACGATCCTGACGAATTCCTTCAGTTCTTCCGGATCCAGCAGACAGGTGCCTTTGTAATCCGGTGCTTCGCCTGCTTCCGGTGCATACGGTTCCAGCAGATACGCGCTGTGTCCTTCCGGTACACCGTCGATGAAGTGCTTGACCTGGGAGATCTTCAGCCAGTCGGAATTGAGATACTGATGTTCATTCAGCAGCTTTACCATCTCTCTGGCATCTTCCGGTCTGGTCTTTCCTCTGGCAGCGGAAGTAACATTGGCACGAAGCTTCAGTTCTCCGTTCTTCCTCATATCATCGAGGATCTTCCATACATCAGCTGGTTCGATAGCAGGACCGGCATCGTCAAATGCCGTGATTCCGTAGGAATTGCAGATATCCTGGAATTTCAGGAATGCTTTTTTGAATTTCTCCGGTGTTTTATCCAGTTTCGGGAATGCATCCTTGTATACATCACAGTCAGCGACATATCCGGTTGCTCTTCCGTCAGGATACTTGTAGATATTGCCTCCCGGAGGATTCTCCGATGCATCACTCAGACCGACGACTTCCATACCTGCTTTGTTGAACAGATTGCAGTGACCGGACATATCCGTGATCATGATCGGTTTGTCAGGACACAGTTCGTTCAGCCATTCATTGTTCACAAAGCTGTTGGGGAATGCATTCATGTCCAGCTGATGCCCCAGATAGAATGTATTGTTCGGATGTGCTTCCAGGAATGCTTTGAATGCTTTCTTGTACTCTTCCAGATCAGCAGGGACCTTATCGAAATAGCACATTTCTTCTTCCTGGATCAGTCTTCCGACATCATGGGTATGTCCATCGATGAATCCGGGTGTTACATATCTGCCTTCCAGATCGATCACAGTTGCTTCATCTTCATACTCTTTGACGCCTTCATTGCTTCCCAGATAGATGATGACGCCGTCTCTGGCAGCTAATGCCTCGACTCTTTCGTCACCAACCATCGTCTGAATGATGCCGTTTTTCAAAACCAGATTAGCTTTCATTGGATACTCCTTTCTGACGTTCTGAAACAAACGTTATCCTTTGTAAACGACTTTCCCATCTACGATTGTGTAAATGACTTTCGTGGTAGAGATCGCATGGACATCACAGTTCAACAGATCGTTTTCCAGTACGACGAGGTCTGCTTTCTTGCCGATTTCCAGAGTTCCGATCTTGTCTTCCATACGCATCTGCTCTGCGCCGTTGATGGTATATACCTTTAACATTTCCATGACCGATACTGCCTCTTCAGGATTTCTCGTGTATTTCGGATCATCCCACTGTCCCGGATACGGAGAAGCCTGGGTAGCGCCGACCTGGATTCCCGCCAGAGGTCTGTAGTCAGGCTGTACAGGGTAGTCAATAGAGCCTGTGATCTTTACACCGGCATCCATCATCCTGCGGATGTTGTATTCCAGCTTGAATCTTTCAGTTCCGAATGCCTGTTCTTCCAGCGGGGAGAAGTTCGGATCGTAGTACCACCACAGCGGCTGCATTGCGCCGAATACCTTCAGATCAGCCATGCGCTGGATATCTTCCGGCTGGATCAATGTAACGTGAGCGATGATGTTTCTGTAGTCGCCCTTGCCGTTGACCTTTTCGGAATGTTCATACGCATCGAGACAGTAACGGATACCCCCGTCACCCATCGCATGGACCTGTACCTGATACCCTGCTTTGTTCATCGCTGCAGCAAAGTCCTTCAGATCTTCGGGATCCAGATAGCAAGGTCCTCTGTAATCAGGAGCTTCCAGCGCTTCCGGTGCATACGGTTCCAGCAGATACGCGCTGTGTCCTTCCGGAACACCGTCGATGATTGCCTTGACCTGGGAGATCTTCTGCCAGTCGGAATTCAGATACTGGTGTGCATCCAGTGCGGCAATGGATTCTTCCGCAGATGTTTTGGACGCATCCTTGACGATTCCGTACGTGATGTTTGCACGAACCTTCAGTTCCCCGTTCTGTCTCATGTCATCCAGGATCTTCCAGACTTCCGGTGCATCAATGGAAGCACCTGCATCATCGAATCCTGTCAGGCCATAGGAATTACAGGTATCCTGGAACTTCAGGAATGCTTTCTTCCACTTTTCAGCATTTCCCTTGAACCTCGGGAATCTGTCTCCGAAAGGAGCGCAGTCTGCTGTATAACCTGTGACTCTTCCATCCGGATAGCGGTAGATGTTTCCTCCTGCAGGATCCGGTGTTTCATCACTCAGTCCGACAAGTTCCATACCTGCTTTATTGAAGAGCTGGCAGTGTCCGGACATATCTGAGATCATGATCGGTTTATCCGCACAGATCTCGTTCAGCCATTCATTGGTAACAAAGCTCTGCGGGAAAGCGTTCATGTCCATGGACTGGCCTTCATAGTGATCTCTGTCAGGATTTGCTTCAACAAATGCCTTGAAGCCCTTCTTGTACTCTTCCAGAACAGGAGGAAGCTGATCGAAGAAGAATACTTCCTCTTCTGCCATCAGACGGGATACATCATGAATATGACCATCAATGAAACCCGGTGTGACATATCTGCCTTCCAGATCAATGACTACTGCATCGTCTTCATACTCTTTGACACCTTCGTTGGTTCCTGTGTATACGATCACGCCGTCTTTGGCAGCCAGCGCCTGTACTCGTTCATCCCCGACCATGGTCTGGATGATGCCGTTTTTCAATACCAGATTGTTTTCCATATTAAGCTCCTAACTATCAATTGTTTGTAATGATCGTTCCTGATTCTCCTGACATAGCCAGAATGGCTTTTTCCAATGAGCAGATCACTGCTTTTCTGCCCGGTTTACTGGAAGCGAACTTCATACACGCGACTACTTTCGGCAGCATGGATCCTGGTGCGAAATGTCTTTCTGCGCAAAGCTCTTCTGCTTCCTTGACAGTGAGTTCTGTGAGTTCCTTCTGATCCGGTTTGTTGAAGTTGATGCATACTCTGTCTACCGCAGTGAGAATGAAGAGATACTCCGCGTCGACCAGTTCCGCAAGCTTTTCACTTGCGAAGTCCTTGTCGATCACCGCCGCAACGCCTTCATAATCGCCATCATCGTTCTTGATGACAGGAATACCGCCTCCGCCGCAGGCAATGACGATATTTCCGGATGAAACCAACTGCAGGATCTCGTTCTTTTCCACGATATCGACGGGCATCGGGGAAGCAACGACTCTTCTCCATCCTCTGCCGGCATCTTCCTTGAACACCTGATCCGGTTTCTCTGCCATGATTGCTCTGGCTTCTTCCTCACTCATGAAGGATCCGATCGGTTTGGTGGGATTTGAGAAGCCTGCATCATCTTTGGATACTTCCACCTGTGTCACAACCGTAAGAACATTCTTTTCGATTCCCTGTTTTCTGGCTTCACGCAGTATTGCGTTCTGCAGGTGATAGCCGATATAGCCCTGGGACATGGCGCCGCATTCCGGGAACGGCATAGAGGGTGTATTTCCGCCCTTCTGGCAGGAGAATGCCATTGCATTGTTGATCATGCCTACCTGCGGTCCGTTTCCGTGTCCGATGATCACTTCATGACCGGCTTTAACAAAGGTAATGATCGACTTTGCGGCATTGGCTACTTTTGCCTGCTGTTCTTCCGGTGTATTCCCTAAGGCATTTCCTCCTAATGCAATAACGATTCTGGACATCAGTAAGCAATTCCCATCTGATCCAGTGTCTTTTCGAGTTCTTCCTTGGCTGCAGCTTTTGCCAGTTCGGAGAACTGTTTCTTATTGCGTGTGAAGTAAACCAGAATGCCTCTCATAGCAGTCAGTCGGTTCCAAGCTTCTTCCCAGCACAGAGAATCCGCGGAGTCAGCAACTTCATCCGTTACATCCTCACCTCTTGTGCAAGGCAGGCAGTGCATGAATTTGCAGCCGAGCTTCGCTGTCTGCATCAGTTCTCTGTTGACCTGATAGTCATGGAAGATCTCGATTCTTTCTTCTTTGGACAGTTCTGCTTCATACAGTCCGTACCAGACATCGGTATAGATGAAGTCAGCACCTTTGACGTCTTCCTTCTTGTCTGTCAGGAGAATGCTTCCGCCGGAGACCTTGCAGTTGTCTTCCAGGATCCTGATCTGGTCTTCTGTCAGCTGTAATGTTTTCGGGTTGCCCTGCGGACCGAAGATGACCATGTCAGCACCGAGTTTTGTGCAGATGGAAGCCAGAGAGAAGCATGTCTGTGTCTGGTCGCCTGCGAATACGACCTTCAGGTCTTCAAACTTCAGGCCTGCAGGGAGGTTCTCAAAAATGGTGATGGCATCAGCGATTGCCTGGGTAGGATGTGTATAGTCGGACATACCGTTGATGACCGGGATTGTGCAGGCATTGGCAAGATTGACAACTGTCTTATGTTCGATGACACGGGACATAACGATATCCATCAGGCCGGACAATACTCTTCCGGTATCTTCGATCGTTTCATGACCGCCCAGCTGGATCATGCCCGGGCCCAGATACTGTGCATGGCCGCCGAGGTCTTCCATAGCTGTTTCAAAGGAACATCTTGTTCTTGTGGAAGACTGCTGGAAGATCATGCCAAGTGTCATGCCCTTCATCAGAGGAGGCTTATACCCGTTCTTAATGGACTTCTTAATGGCGATTGAGAGATTGATAATGTCCAGAATCTCTTCTTTCGTAAAATCGTTGACTGTGAGTAAATCTTTTTTCATAGGTTTTCCTTTCTTTCTATTTTTCAGCGTCTTTCCCCAGAACCATGAATACTGCGATCTGTATTGCGATTGCGGCAATGAAGATAAGAAGCAAATTCATACCGAAGACTGTTGCTGTAACAGCCATGGCAGAGATGATTGCGGTAATGATTGCGTAAGGCAGCTGGGTGAATACATGTTCCATGGTGGTGCATCCGGAACCGATCGAAGACAGGATCGTACAATCCGTGACCGGGGAACAATGATCCCCGAAGATCGATCCTCCCATAACCGATCCGACACAGACACTCAGGAATACGGACGGATCGATTCCGACACCCAGCTCAAGCATTCTGAATGCCAGCGGGATTGCCAGCGGCATGACAACGAAGAAGCACCCGTAGCTTCCTGCCGCAAACGAGATGACGCAGCAGGCAAGGAAGATCAGCAGAGGCACCAGTTTCCAGGAGACGCTTGCGGAGATGATCTCAACCGCGTAGTACGTCGTTCCCAGATAGTTGATGGTATCTGCCAGGCACCATGCCAGGAACAGCAGGAATACGGTTTCCAGAAGGTCCTTTGCGCCTTTCAGGAATGCTGTGCAGGACTCCTTCCATGTGAACAGACCGTAGTTACAGCCGAATATGATTGCAAAAAGCGTACCTGCCAGTGCACCGATGGTAACCAGCAGCATCGTATCGGCGTAACCGAAGGCTGTAATGACTGTATTGAGGGAGAAGGGAGCGTTCCCTGCCAGTTCTCCGTCTGCGATCGCGGCTGTTTTCCCTGTCAGGTAGAACAGCGTGATCGAGAGGATGACCAGCAGCAGGATACTGCCGACTCCGACGAAGATACGTTTATTCTGTTTGTCAGTGACGATACTGGTTTTTTCCAGTCCCATTTTCTTCGCTTCATCGGATACGGTACTGCCTCTTCTGGCTCTTCGTTCTGCTTTCAGCATCGGTCCGAAGTCTCTCTGCGTCATGGAGTTTACAAAGACGATCAGAATACAGAACAGGCAGTAAAACGTATACGGGATGCTGGAGAGGAATAAGGCAAATCCCCGTATATCCGATCCGACGATTTCGAGCCCGTTATTGATTGCGCCGACTTCCACTGCAACCCAGCTGGACACAATGGCAATTCCTGTAACCGGAGCTGCTGTAGAGTCGACAATATAAGCAATCTTTTCACGGGACACTCTGATCTTGTCGCCGATGGATCTCATAACAGGACCGACGATCAAAGCATTTGCATAATCATCGAAGAAGATGATGCAGCCCATCAGACCGCCGATCAGACCACATTTACGAGGTGTATCGATTTTCTTCGTCAGTTTCAAAGCCAGTGCTTCAAAACCACCCGATAACCGGACGACCTCTACCATTCCGCCGACTGTCAGACACAGAACTGCGATCTTGATCTTTTCCAGATCGAAGAAGACATTGGAGAAATCTGTCCAGAACTGTGACAGGAAAGCAGGCAGGAATGTTCCGAATGTATTGCTGGCTGTGATTGCCAGGATCAGGACTCCGCTCAGGAATCCGACCAATAAAGCAAAGAGAACATTACTGGTCACAAAGGACATCAGAACTGCCAGGATCGTAGGAATCATGGAGATAAACCCCAGTTTCTTTCCCAGTACTTCCGTGTCGCTGATCGTGGAAAGATCTCCTTTGTTCAGCGTCATTGCGATTGTGGCAATCAGGATGACCGCCAACAACCCAACCGCTGCTTTTTTATGTTTCATGATCGAATGCCAGTCACACCGGAGCCGTTTTTATTTCGGCTGGTGCTGTGTGATGCAGTGGATATTGCCTCCGCCGAAGGCTACTTCTTCTGTTCTCACACCGACTGCTTTTCTGTCCGGGAACATTTCCTGAATCTGTTTCAGAGCCAGTTCATCGTTCTCATCTCCGTACTGCGGAACGATAACGCCGCCGTTCACGATCAGGAAGTTCATATAAGAAGCGATTGCGATCTCTCCTTCTTCTCTGGGCATCGTTCCTTCAACACTGTCGATTGTTTCCGTCCCATGCATGCGTACAGGCTTTGCTGTGCAGCACAGCTTATGTACCTTCAGCTTTCTTCCTTTTGCATCGGTTGCTTCTGAAAGTGTCTTGTAAGCTGCCTGTGCTTCTTTGTAGAAGGTGTTGTTCTCATCTTCTGTCCAGATGCAGGCAACTTCACCCGGTCTGACATAGCAGGCTACATCGTCAATGTGCCCGTTGGTCTCATTCGGATCGATTCCGTCCTTGATCCAGATTACTTTTTCCAGATTCAGATATTCTTTCAGCTTTTCTTCGATCTCTTCTTTGGACATGTGCGGATTTCTGCCTTCCGACAGCAGACACATTTCTGTTGTGATCAGTGTGCCTTCTCCGTCGACATGAATGGATCCGCCCTCGAGAACAAATCCCGTTGTTCTGTAAGAATCCACATTTTCAATTTCACAGACCTTCTGGGCTACCAGGTCATCCTGATCCCATGGGAAGTACAACCCGTCTACCAGACCGCCCCAGGCATTGAATTCCCAGTCAATCCCTCTGATCTCCCCTGTTTTATCGTTTTTGACGAATGTCGGTCCGCAGTCTCTGATCCAGGAATCGTTGGAAGTCATTTCCACAACTCTGATCTCTCTCGGCAGAAGATTTCTTGCGTTAGTGTACTGTGCCGGAGACACACAGACTGTTACCGGTTCGAACTGTGCAATCGCTGTTGCAACATTGGTGAATACCCTCTGTGCAGGTTTGGCGCCGTCCCTCCAGTTATCGGGTCTTTCCGGCCAGAGCATCCACACCTGTTTCTGAGGTTCAAATTCACCGGGCATCCTGAAACCATCTTGTTTCGGAGTGCCTTCAGCTCTTTTTGCCATGATTAATAATTCCTCCTTTTGGCTGTAATTATTTTTGCGAGTGAACTTTGTTCTCTGAGTTCAACGTAAAACAAAAAAGCGGACTTTTATAGGTCCGCAAGGTTTTCTGTAACGTTTTCTGAACGATTCTAAAATGTTACATTTCAGGTAACGTTTGTTACTCTGCACGCATCTTTTTATACAGCAAAATTTCCATAATTGTGATCATTCCGACCCGTGAAGTGACATCAGCCCCTTCATATTCGATTTCATCGGAAAAAACATAGAAATTCAGGTCACTCATGTTCTGGATCGTGTTGTTATCGGCTTTGGTAAACGAGATAATCAGCGGTGTGGCGACAATAAATACCTTTTCAACATCGGCAATTACGGAGGGATTCTCACCGGAATAGGAGAGCACCAGCAGAACATCTCCCTTTTTGACATTCCGCAGTGCCATTTCCTTCTCATAGCTTTCCAACGGAAAATAAACGTTATACCCCAAAGATACCAGCAGCCTGGAAAAATAGTGACCGACTTCCCGGCTCAGCCCTTCCGCTATGATATAAATATCCGGATTCCGGTTCATGATTGCTACGAATTTCTGAATCCTTTCCGCCGTGAGGACCTTTACTGCTTCTGCGATGTTTTTCAGATAGGAATCACCGTAGTTTTCTCCTGTCACAACAGAAGGGATACTGATTGCCCGGTTTTCCGCTTCTACATTGCGAAGATCCTCAATAAATTCAGGATATCCTTTGTAATCCAGTTTTTTGACAAATCGGAAGATTGTTGTTGTCGAAACATAGCACTCTGCCGCAAGATCACGGATCGACATCCTGCTGACGGAATGGATATTCTTGATCACATACGTCAGGATGACTTTCTCATTGCGGTTCAGCTTCGCAATGTTGCTCGAAGTTCTTTCGTAAAAATCCATGATGTTTCCCTTTCGTAAATCTGTTACATGTATTGTAACGAAACTATTGCAATCCCACAAATCCACCATTCATTCATGTTACATAATGCGTAACAGTCTCGTTACATCTGCTAACACAAACGGGTTTCTGACACAAAAAAAACAGGATGAATCCACGATCCACCCTGCAATGATAATATGATACTACTTGTCTTATTTGATGATGGATTCGAGCCAGGATTCCGGCTTTTCATAGCCGAGCAGCTTGACTACGGTAGCTGCTACGTTGGCAAGACCGAAGTCGCCTTCCTTGACTTCCGTTCCTTCCGGTCCGTTGTATACAGCGAAGGGAACAACTGCCAGGGAATGGCTTGTCTTCGGCTTCGGTGTACCGTCAGGGTTGGTTCCCTTGTCATACATTTCATCGGAGTTGCCGTGGTCAGCAGTAACGATGAGTGTGTAGTTCATCTTCCTGCATGCATCCATGATTCTCTTCAGCATCAGGTCAACGCTTTCCACACC
>DMBB01000140.1:248-2773 GCA_003446295.1 Erysipelotrichaceae bacterium | reverse complement strand
TGACCAACCTGAATAAATACATCGAAAAAAAGAACAGCACGAATCCTGATTATAAATATAATCAGTATCAGTGCATCGTCACGGCAATGCTGAAGACGATCACACTGCGTTCCAAATTATCTCTGTTCATTCATGACTGCAAAATGTTCAGAAGAAATGAAGTGACAGCAGCTTTTACCGTCAAGCAGGAATTCAGTGACAATGGCGGAGAAGTCCTTTGCTTTATCCACTCCAAACCGGAATGGACGATCGATGATGTTCATAATGAAATGAAGCGTCAGCTGCTCAAACTGAAGAACAAGGAATACAGAGACGAATCAAGCACCTTTATGGATAAATTCAATGCTCTGCCTAAATTTGTTTCAGGTGCAGCACTGAAAACCGTATGCTGGCTGGAAAAGAAGGGAATGGTACCGAAGGAACTTGTTGAAACAGACCCGTATCATGCCTCTGTCGTACTGGCCAACCTCGGATCCATCGGACTTCCGACCGGATACCATCACCTGACAAACTGGGGAACCACATCGATCTTCGTAGTCGTAGGCGAATACGGAAAACTCCCGTTCTTTGAGAACGAACAGGTCACATTCAAAGATGGTGTTGAGCTTGGATTTACGATCGATGAACGTATTGCTGACGGTTATTATTTCGCCAAATCAATCAAGATGATGCAGCTGTTCCTCGAAGAGCCGGAACTGCTGGACCGCCCGCTCAACGAAAAACTCAGTGATGAACTCTGGGCAAGAATCAGCAAAAAATAAAAAAAGTATCCTGGGACGATCTGAATCAGATCCCAGGATTTTTATTTTGCTAAAGCATAAAGTTCAGGATGACATCAGCCAGCTTCGTGCTGTGCACCGTATAGCTGGTATGTGTTTCTTCAGGCAGTATCAGTAGTTCTGCATCGGGAATCATCTCCGCAATATGTTCGGTTTCCGAAAGCTTCACAAGATCCTTGCTTCCGGCACATACCAATGTCTTTGCCTTGATCGACTGCAGCTCCTGATCAGAGATATCAGGTTCATTCAGCATTAAACCCATCTTTTTGTCTTTTGAAGCAAGATACATGCCTTTGATCATAAGACGCAGCCATGACGCAACGCCGAAAGGCGTAACATTGGCACCGCAGGTGATCAGAGATGTGATCCTGTCACATTTCGCTGCAGCAATCAATCCGACGATCCCGCCGTCACTGAAACCTGCAAAGATGACATCACGCAGATCCAGCTGTTCCATGAACCGGATCATATCATCAGCCATATCCCTGTAATGCAGCTCTTCAGTGTCAGTACTTTGTCCGTGACATCTGCTGTCAGGAGTATATACAGTGAAATAATGAGCCAGTACATCTGCTGCTTCTCTGAAGATCGTATGATCCTCGGAATTGCCATGCAGAATGATCAGCGGACGACCGCTGCCTTTCACTGTGTATGCAATTCTTACTTGTTCCATAACTGTCTTTCTCCTGATCCAATTGTACTATATGACCGGCAGGGAAAACACGGCAGACTTTTCGTTCCAGTCAACCTGCGCTAAAATATAGCATTGTCAGGAGGAAATATGCTGGCAGTTACAGGTATTATCGTAATCGTCATACAGTTTGCTATAGATGCTTATTCCATCAGTACCGGAAGTATTTCATTCCGCTCGTTCACTGATGTTTTTGGACATTATATATTCGGAATCGTCGGGATCACCCTTTTTCTGATCGACCGTGCAGCTTATAAACGCAAAGCAGAATTACTGCAGAAACGATATAAAAAACTCAAAGGTCAATACGACCAGGAGGATTATTACTGATGAAGATCAAAGTACTTCATATGCTGGAAGGTGCTGATCAGGCAGACGGACTGACAGTGATCATCGATGTATTCCGCGCATTTACACTGGAAGCTTATCTGTTCGCATGGGGCGCAAAGGAAGTGATCCCTGTCGGTGATCTGGAAACAGCTTACAGACTGAAGGAGGAACATCCGGACTACATACTGATCGGAGAACGTCACGGAAAGATCCTGCCGGGATTTGATTTTGGAAATTCTCCTTCAACGGTCGATCCCGAAAAGATCAGAGGACATGCAGTCGTACATACGACAAGCGCAGGTACCCAGGGCATTGCACATGCGTCCGGAGCAGAGGAAATACTGACCGGCAGTCTGGTCAATGCCAAGGCGATTGCTGAATGGATCATCCGCAAACGGCCTGAAAATGTATCGCTTGTATGTATGGGATGGGAAGGCCTGCGGAACACGGAAGAGGATGAACTCTGCGCAGAATATATCCAATCGCTGATCGAAGGACAGCCGCTGGCGGACATTGCACAAAGGGCACACGATCTGATGTATACGGAAGGCAAAAAGTTCTTCGACCCGCTGCAGAATGATGTATTCCCGCAGGACGATTTCGGCATGTGTATAGATTACGATAAATTTGATTTCATCATCCGTGTCGAAAAAAGAGATGGTCTTTTCCATGCTGAAAAGGTGTCCGTATATGAAGCGTAAATATTTCTTCTTTGATATTGACGG
>DMBB01000140.1:0-134 GCA_003446295.1 Erysipelotrichaceae bacterium | reverse complement strand
GTCAGAAGACTTCAGGAAGAGGGACATTTCACAGCGATCGCTACCGGCAGGGCATGGTATAAAACAAAGAAGTTCGCAAAGAATATCGGCATCGACAATGTTGTCTGCTGCGGCGGGGGCGGCCTTGTACTGAA
>DMBB01000048.1 GCA_003446295.1 Erysipelotrichaceae bacterium | reverse complement strand
GCCAGTCCGCCTTTGATTGCCTGGAATACGAGTTCCGGATCAACACCTGCCATCTGAGCAAGTGTAAATGCTTCTGCGCAAGCCTGGATGTTGCATGCAACAATGATCTGGTTGGCAAGTTTTGTTGTATTGCCGGCACCGACTTCACCGCATCTGACAACGGAAGCACCCATGACTTCCAGCATCGGTTTTGCCTCATCGAACAGATCCTGCGGACCGCCTACCATGAAGCTCAGTGTTCCGTCGATTGCCTTCGGTTCGCCGCCGGATACCGGAGCGTCCAGCATCGGAATGTTTCTCTTTGCCAGTTCAGCGCTGATCTCTTTGGAAGCGATCGGGTTGATGGAAGAGCAGTCGATGAAGCAGGAGCCTTCCTTCATATCATCAGCGATTCCTTCAGGGCCGAAGAGAACATCTTTTACCTGAGGGCTGTTCGGAACCATTGTAATAATGACATCACATGTCTGAGCCAGTTCTTTGTTGGAAGAAGCGGAGTGTCCGCCAGCTTCAACAACTGCTGCCATGTTGTCTTCTTTTCTGTCATAAACATGTACTTCGTATCCTGCTTTAACAAGATTGATTGCCATGGGTCTGCCCATGATGCCGAGACCGATAAAACCGATCTTCTTTGTCTTGAAATCTGTCATATTTTCCTCCTTACAGATCAATTCGCGTTGCCGCATCTTTTTACATTTACACTCTATCAATTCGTGAAAACCACTTCAATTTTAAGCAATCTAAATAATATATTCTTTTTTCACAAGAACATCCCTTGTGTTTCAATTTGCACTTTTCGGTTTCAAATGAAACAAATTATTTCAAAGTCGGAATGGTACGTACCAGATCCGGATAGATTTCCGGGTAGTAGGACATGACCTCTTCCGCTCTGTTGACAAGCATGTCATGCCAGCTGTAATCATTCACAAACCATGTATAGTCATTCAGATCCTCAGGAAGATTCTCATCCAGATTTGCCTGGTTGAGATGACTCGGAAGATTGATGTCCACATCCATCTCCGCCAGTTCCAGACAGTCACGTATGAAGCGGAATGCACCTTCCGGCGTCATCAGTTCATGTTCCATACGCTGTGTGCCTGGTTTCATCATCGCTGTTCCAAGTCCGCCATGCATTGCGCAGTGATATGTCTTTCCTGTCTCTTCATCCGTGTCATCAAAGAAGAATGACGTTGCACCCCATGTATGTCCCGGCGTCAGTCTGGTACGGATCACGAATCTGCCCAGCATGATCGGTTCCTGCGGATCATAGAAATTCGTCACTTCATATGGAAGTACTTCCATCGGCACAGTTTCATCCTTTGTTCTCTGGTGATTGATCTCATCTGCTTCAGATAGCCAGATCTCACAGTTTTCCTTGCCTCCGGCCATTTCCTGGATCAGTCTGGCACCCTGTGAATGATCCCCATGATAATGAGTCAGCAGGATCTTTTTAATGTCCGCAGGATCATATCCGATCCGCCAGATATGATCGATCAGCAGATACAGTGTATCCTCATATCCTGTATCGATCAGGATCAGTCCCTCTCCGCTGTCCAGCAGATATGCGGAAACGTCATCCTGTCCTCCGACATTCCATACATGCGGTGCCATCCTGTAGGCCGGTTCGGTATAATTCCATCTTGTTTTCAGGTTTCCTCCGCATCTGGGCTTTGGATTTTTGTAGGCAAAACGTTTACTGTCAGTCATATGATCTTCCTCCACAAAAGTATCGGATATGAAAAACAGGTTCGTATCTGTCATTCAGATCCGACCCGGTTTTTCGCAACAAAGGGGATATTTTGCCGGAAAGCTGCTCGTTTCTCTCCGGCTGATAATGGATCTTTCGTTCCACACCCATACTATATATAAAGCGGAACAGCCATACTATATTCCGATCATCCAAAAATCAGCAGTTTCATCATGCAATGATGATCCGGATCAAATATCGAAACAAATCATTTCATTCTGCTGAAATGCGTTTCATACTAATGCACTCACTGTCCATCGTGCATATCGGTCAATGTCAGCAGATTTCCGGCTTCATCAAACTTCAGCGGTTCCGGTCTGTCCAATACATTCAGTCCGGGGTATTTCCCATTGACTGCATCGTCATAATACGCTTCCGACAGCATGATCGTTCCGATATGAAGACTGTTTGATATCCTGACGATCCGCACATGTTCCGGATCGATCCTGTTGCATGTCCGTATGCAGAGCTGAATCGCCTCACGGTCATTCCCGACGACGCACGGGATCATTGCGGACCTGAGTACTGTGCTTGTAATACAGTTCGGGTACATTTTTTCCGCGTCGATCTCATCAAAGATCTTTCGTGTAATACAGCTTGCCAGCCCGACTCCAAGCGCATTGCCATGTGATTCTTCACTCAGGTTCAGGAAACAGGTTCTCTGTACATCCAGGCCTCCGGAAGCATACGGTGTAGAGAATGTTCCGGTAATATTCGGATCGACGCCTGTACCGCTGTAGTTCTTGCCGATCTCATCTACGATCAGCACATCTGCGCTGTTCACAAGAATGGAAGGCATATTGGCGAAAGCAATTCTCAGCAGTTCCGGTTCCCTGCTCAGCACATGCTCAGGCAGGACTGCTTCAAACATCATCGTTTCATCATAGGCATTTTCAATACAGGGAAGCCCGAACAGGATCTTTCCGCTGTTCAGTACAACTTCTGCCATTGCCGGAATATTCTCAGCCATATGATCCATGCCGTCTGAATGTACAAAGGAAGCACCCTTCTGCTTGCCCAGACCCACTGTCATCATTTTGCATATGCCGCTCTCTACAGGACCGCGGAACGCATTGTGCGGTTTGATTCGGCAGGACACAATGACGCCATCGCTTTCGTAGGCATTCCTGTCCATATAAACAGGTTTTCCATCAGGTGTTTCACCCAGCAGTACTGTATCCATCGAAGACAGGATCCTGCAGCCCATTGTATGTTCGGTAATGCCGTATCCCGCAAGGATCTCCAGCTGCCCTTCTGCACTGGCTCCGCCATGGCTTCCCATAGCTGGTACGATAAAAGGAACCGCACCCTGTTCACGTACATAGTCAGCGATCGTTTTCGTGATCAGCGCGACATTGCGGATACCGCGGCTTCCTGCTGTAATTGCAATCCTGCTGCCCGGTTTGATCTTTTCCGAGATCTCCGGTCTGTTCAATTCCTTTCTGATCATTTCCGGTATATCCGGAACGTCAATATGGTCTTTCGGAAACTGCTGTGCTGCATGGAACATTGCAGGAATGGATGTTGATGCAAGCAGTTTGGAAACGATACCGTCATTCTGTGTTTTCATGTCATATTCTCCCTGTATGGATGTGCTGCGGAAACGGGTCCTTGCTTTATACATGAACTATAGATCGTCCAACGTACATAAAACATTGAGTGTTCATATAATTTCCGCATGTTTCATCATGCGGATATCAATTCATGCAGAAGGCGAAACAAATCATTTCATTCTATTTCAGGGAATGAAAATCCTCCCGGATTATCCGGAAGGATCTTTCTCAGTATTAACGATCGCGCAGCCCCAGTTCAATTTCCGCTGCTCTTTCCATACCTTTCATGTGTCCGGTAGGATAAGCAAATGCACCGAGCATACCGCCGAATGATTCATATCCCTTAAACGCATGGTCAACGGAGATCGGTCCTTTATAGCCGCTCCTGACAAGCGTCTTCATGATCTCATACATGTTGGCATAGCCGTCTTCGTCCAGTGTTTCCTCAAAATAAGGAACCGTTCCGCTGACATTGCGGAAATGCACACTGACGACCTTATCAGCAGCTACGAACTCTTCGATGTCCTTGATTACATCGCCGAACTGTTCGCCGCCTTCCAGCCAGCATCCGATGCACATTTTTACGCCGACACAGTTCCACTTATCCAGTTTGAATGCCCTGCGGTAATCATCGGAGCGGTAGATCAGGCTGCCGACACCGCACACATATTCCACAGGCGGATCATTCGGATGCAGTGCCATGCGGACACCGCATGCCTGCATTGTCGGGCCGACACCTTCCAGGAAGTATTCAAAATTCTTCCAGATCTCTTCAACCGTATATACACGGTCATTTTTGATCTCATCAATACTTCCGTCAGCTGCGTCAAAATATGCGGATACGCCGCCTCTTGTCTGCGGTCTGACAGCCCTGCCGGAACGATGGATCCCGTTCGGCTGCCAGGCAACCGATACGGTATGATAGCCTGCTTCAGCAGCTACTTTGACGAATTCATTGAATTTGCGGATCTCTTCATCTTTTCCTTCAAGACCAAGATCAATGATCTTATTCTTCTGAAGCGCATTGCAGGAAAGCAGGACCGGTGTGAGTCCGTACTGTGCGAAACGCTCACGCACTTCATTCAGATGTCCGACATCAATTTCATCTTCTTTGATATTCAGTTCCACATGTTCAAC
>DMBB01000389.1 GCA_003446295.1 Erysipelotrichaceae bacterium | reverse complement strand
GATGCAATCAGCGCATCGACGACTCCGTCAACGTTGCCGCCGGCAAGATAATGGGCTTCGAGTTCATTTGCATTCAATGAGAGGCCTGCTTTGGTTGCCTTGATCAAAGGCAGCACGATCCTCGGCGGGCTGACTCTTCTCAGTCTCATACCGATGAGTGAGAAGATACCGATCCTGACGCCGGATGCCATAGCGGAGATCCAGAGTCCTACCGGAACGAACGTAAAGAACATGATCAATAATACTGCAACGATGATGATCGTAATGATTGATCTTAATACCATAGTATTCATATACTCAC
Source organism: Erysipelotrichaceae bacterium (assembly GCA_003446295.1). The sequence continues at coordinate 9,854 of DMBB01000389.1, read as the reverse complement.
ACCTTTCTGACCATCAGTGAATTGTTGCTGATGGAAATCACTTCTACCATTTCTCCTTTTTGAATGAATTCACCTTCGGAAATCACATCGTATGTACGGTCATTGATGCTGACCTTTCCTGCAGGTCTCAGATCTGACACTGCCTGTCCTCTCTGATACATCAGATCTTTCGGAAGATCCCGGCTGACAAAGCCTTTGTCCTTGCTGAGCGTTTCACTCAGTACGACCGGCGGGCTGATCTTTCCGCTGCTCAGCAGCTTCAGAACAACAAAGATCATTGCCGCAAGCAGTACTGCAAGCACAGCGATCAGCACAAGCGCTTCTGTAAGCGTATGACTGCACATCATGACGCCTAATCCAAGCAGTATCGTTCCCGAAATACCGGGCAGGCCGAATCCGGGGGTGATTGCTTCGATCGCCAGCAGGATAAATGCCGTAATCAGAAAAATGATTCCCATAACTGTAGCAGGTCCCATTTTACCCTCCTGTTCCAAATCACGTTCTTTCCCATACAGGAAAGACAACGGTATATCCGTTTCTTTGTTATGAATGATATGTTTGCCGCTCGTGATTTGAATTCATTATAGCACACTGTCTGTACAGCGTTTATTAAGTTGCCCGCGGTAAAGAAAACAGGGCACTGTGCCCTGTAGAAGTTATTCGATGATCTGCAGATCCTTTGGATATTTGTTCAGTACCTCATGTCCTTCTTCCGTGATCAGGACAAGGTCTTCAATACGCACGCCTGCTGCGCTCGCATTGTAGATGCCCGGTTCGATCGAGAAGATGTTTCCGGCCTGTGTCAGGTTATTGTTTGCCTGGGAAACATCACCGAAATCATGATCTTCAATACCGATGAAATGTCCGAGTCTGTGGGTAAAGTCAGGTCCGTATCCGCCCGCTTCAATAATGTCGCGTGCTGTCTTATCGATGGATGCCAGCGTAATGCCCGGACGGCACATGTCCTCTGCGGACTGATTGGCATTGCGGACAAGTTCATAGACCCTTCTTGCTTCAGGTGAAGGTTCTGTCTTGTAGAAGAATGTTCTTGTCATGTCAGAGCAGTAATCATGATATTTGCAGCCGACATCGATCAGTACGGTATCGCCCTCTTTCAGCACGGTATCATCCGGTCCGTGGTGAGGATCGGCTGAATTGACACCGAATGCAACGATCGGGCTGAATGAGTAGCCGGAAGCTCCGAGTGACTGGTAGATTCCCAGGAACTGAGAAGCAGCTTCCTTCTCGGTAACGCCCTCACGTATGCATGCCTTGAACTGTTCCATGGCACGGTCGTTGATCCTGGATGATTCCCTCATCCATTCGATCTCCTGCGCATCCTTCAGCGCCCTTGCGTTATCGATCGACAGTGATGTATTTCTGATGCCCGAAGCGATCTTTGCGTCATACATCGGGATCAGGAATTTGGCTGCCAGTTCTTTATCTACGCCAAGGGGAGCAGACGGATCTACATAAGCCTTCAGCAATGTGACCAGATCTGTCGTATCGGTAATGGATACTTTTGCAGTACCGATCTCCTCATCAAAGCGGAACAGGTCATTCAGGAACAGCTGGGGCTGTTTGTCAGCGTTCAGATACAGACCCAGGAAACGCTCACCGGGATGAAGCCATTTGCCGGTCAGATAGAAGATCGCGACCGGGTCAGATACGAGCATCTGACGCACGCCCAGTTCTTCAAGCTGTCCGTATACTTTTTTCAAACGTTCTGTATTCAACATAGGTTAGCCTCCATTAACAGACATAATGGTACCACAAAAATATGACCGTAAAAAAGCGGCAGAACACATTTGCACTGCCGCATCTGAGCATATCTTATGCGATTGCTGTAACTTTGTAATCTTTTGCTTCGACAGCTGCCTTCAGGACTTCATCGCTGACTTCCTTGCTGAGAACAGCAACTGCTTCGTTCTTTGTTCTGTCTGCTGATGCGCTTTCAACTCCGTCGATCGCTTCCAGTGCCTTCTTGACACTTGCTTCGCAATGCTCACACATCATGCCTTCTACTGTCAATGTCTTTTTCATTTTCTCTTTCTCCTTTACCATTCCGATATATGTATAGTCTTTTGCCTCAATTGCCTGTCTGATCACTTCCGGATCGATATCCTTGGTGACTGTGATCACGGCTGTCCCGGCAGTATGATCTGCCTTTGCGCTTTCAATGCCGTCAATGGCTGTCAGTGCTTTCTGTACTGTGGCTTCACAGTGCTCGCACATCATGCCTTCGATCTGTATCGTTTCTGTCTTTGCTTCACATGCACAGGGCTGTTCATCCTGCAGAATACCGATATATTTGTAGTCTTTTGCCTCAATTGCCTGTCTGATCACCTCCGGATCGATATCCTTTGTAACTGTGATCACTGCTGTTCCGGCAGCGTGATCTGCCTTTGCGCTTTCTATGCCGTCAATGGCTGTCAGTGCTTTCTGTACTGTGGCTTCACAATGCTCGCACATCATGCCTTCGATCTGTATCGTTTCTGTTTTTGCTTCACATGCACACGTTTCCGCCTGAACAGGCTGTTCTTCATGCACTTCGATCTGCTCAGCAGGAAGTGCCTTTTTCTTCAAAGGCTTATCCTTTGCGCTGCTGTGCATATTGAAGAGATTCAGTCTCAGAGCATTGGATACGACCGTCACACTGGAAAGGCTCATCGCAGCAGCACCGACCATCGGATTCATCTTGAATCCGTACAGACCTGCAGCCAGCGGAATGCAGATCAGGTTGTAGAAGAATGCCCAGAACAGATTCTCATGAATGTTTCTGACTGTCTGTCTGGATAAACGTACAGCAGCCGGTACATCGCTCAGCTGTGACTTCATCAGAACGATATCCGCCGCATCGATCGCAACATCCGTTCCTGCGCCGATCGCAATGCCTGTGTCAGCCCTGGTCAGAGCCGGTGCATCATTGATGCCGTCTCCTACCATAGCGACCTTGCCGCGCTTCTGAAGCTCTCTGATGACAGCCTCTTTACCGTCCGGCAGAACACCGGCGATGACATGGTCTACGCCCGCTTGTGCGCCGATTGCCTTGGCAGTGCGTTCATTGTCGCCCGTCAGCATAACGACTTCGATACCCATATTCTGCAGTTCCCTGACAGCCTGCGGAGAATCCTCCTTGATCACATCAGCTACAGCGATCATGCCGAGCAGTCTGTTGTCTTCCGTAAACAGCAGCGGGGTTTTTCCCTGGGAAGCAGCCTGGTCGGCTGTTTCTTTCATTTTCTCAGGCAGCGTGCATATCGAACCGATATACTTCAGACTGCCGCCCTGCAGTACATGGCTGTTCAGTTTTGCCTTCAGACCGTTTCCGGGCAGTGCGGAGAATTCCGTCACTTCATCGGCTTTGATATTCATTTCTTCTGCTTTTTCAACGATCGCCCTGGCAAGCGGGTGTTCCGACTTTGTTTCCAGCGCATATGCTTTTTTCAGCAGTTCAGCTTCTTCAATACCGGGAGCCGGTACAATATCCGTCACCTTCGGTTCACCGCTTGTGATCGTGCCTGTTTTATCCAGTGCTACGATCTGTACTTCACCGGCCGTTTCAAGTGACTCGGACGTCTTGAACAGGACGCCGTTTCTTGCCGCAAGACCATTGCCTACCATGATCGCTACCGGTGTTGCAAGTCCCAGCGCACACGGACATGAGATGACCAGTACCGTAATGCCGCGTGCCAGTGCATCCGCCAGGGACGCACCTGCGATCAGCCATCCGATGACCGTGATCGCAGCGATGCCGATCACAAACGGTACGAAGTAGCCGGCAATGATATCCGCCTTGCGGGCGATGGGTGCCTTGGTGGCAGCTGCATCCGATACCATTTTGATGATCTGTGAAAGTGTTGTGTCCTCGCCGACTCTGGTTGCCCGGCAGCGGATAAATCCGGACTGGTTCACAGTCGCAGCACTGACGGTATCGCCTTCTGCTTTGTCGACCGGAACGGACTCGCCGGTCAGCGCAGATTCATTGACGGCACTGTTGCCTTCAATGATCACGCCATCCGTCGGAATGCTTTCCCCGGGACGGACAACAAAGATATCACCTGTCACGACATCATCGATATCCACTTCGGTCTCTACGCCGTCTCTGACCACATTCGCCTTCTTGGGTGCCAGATGCATCAGACTCTTCAAAGCATCTGTTGTTTTTCCTTTGGAACGCGCCTCCAGCATTTTGCCGATCGTGATCAGTGCCGGGATCATTGCCGAGGATTCATAGTAAAGTTCATTGTGATAAACTTCCATCACCTCTGCAGGATCTGCTCCGGCAGTAACCATGCCGGTCATCTTATAGAATACGAACGTACTCCATGCAAAGGCGACAGAAGACCCGAGCGCTACCAGCGTATCCATATTGGGAGATCCATGCAGCAGCGATTTAAAGCCGCTTGTAAAGAAATCCTTATTGACGATCAGGATCACGATCGTCAGCAGCATCTGTGTGAGCGCCAGGCCTTCATGATTGTGCGCAAAGAATGCGGGCAGCGGCAGTCCCAGCATATGATGCCCCATTGTAAAATACATCAGCACAAGCAGGAAGCCGACTGACATCATCAGCCGTCTCTTCAGTTTGGGCGTTTCCCTGTCTTTCAGTGCGTCTTCTTCGGCAGCCAGTTTTGCGGAAGCGCTGACCTTCTCACGTGACGCACCTTTTACAGATGCCCCGTATCCGGCATCCTGAACAGCCCGGATAATATCAGCGGAAGATGCTGTTCCTTCCACGCCCATGGAGTTTGTCAGCAGACTGACGCTGCATGACGAAACACCCGGGACTTTTGATACTGCTTTTTCAACTCTTGCCTGGCATGCAGCACAGCTCATGCCTGTTACAACATATTGTTCCATTGAATAGCCTTTCTACTTCATCAGTTTCTGAAGGACTTTGACAAGCTCATCGATCGAATCATCCTGTCCGGCACGGATATCCTCCGCCACACAGGATCTGATATGCGCAGCGAGCAGTTCCTTATTGAAACTGTTCAGAGCACTTGTGACAGCAGATACCTGGATGAGAATATCCGGACAGTACATATCGCTTTCCACCATTTTTTCAATTCCTCTGATCTGCCCCTCTGCTTTTTTCAGTCTGAGCAGCAGTGCTTTTTTTTCTTCTTCTGTACGTTTCTTATGTTTTGTTCCGCAATGCGGACATTCCATCATTTCTTCACTCATATGTTCCTCACGCAGTCAATATATACCCCCAGGGGGTATAAGTCAACTCTCATGATCACAGAAAAAGTGTCAAAAAAGAAAGAAGATAATATTTGTTGACATCCGATATTTCCTTTGTTACTATTTAGACAGTTAGTTAGAACTAACTGACCGGAATGCTAACGAACAGCAGATAACTCCTTCACAGGCTCCATCACTCCTGATATGTTCTCCCCTGCTGTACGGTCCCTTCCCAGACACTTGCATCCGGAAAAAAGTATCAAAAGCCGGGCTCCGACGGCATGCGGACCAGGCAGAATTAGTGACCGTTTTCCCAGCGGTCCTTTTTCATTTCCGGCACTATAAAAGTGATTGACAAGTGAGTTGGTCACGGCCAACATATTAGTTAGTTATAACTAACTGAGGTGAAGATATATGCCTGACGAGACTGTTGTAAGATACTGCGCACCGACACTGACGGGAATCAAAACAGGAAATCTGTTCAGCTGTGCATTTGACCATCCGGACCAGGCAGACAAGGAAGTGGATGAACTGGACAGGCTCCTGCGCAGGAAAGGCATGCGTGCCGTTTCGCTTGGATGGATCAGGACCAGACTGCTGATCTATGTATACCGGCCTGTTTACCTGAAACGGGATCTCTGCAACGAGGAAGCCGCCGTAATACTCAGAAGCTACGGCTATACACCAGAGAACCTGTCATCATCCGTCGAACATCTCAAGGAGCGCATCAGAAATTCATGCGGATTTCCGCATGAGATCGGTATCTTCCTCGGTTATCCGGTCGAGGATGTGATCGGTTTTATTGAGAACAGAAAGTGTCTCTTTACAGGCGTGTGGAAGGTTTACGGAAACCCGGAAGAAGCGAAGCGTTCATTCGAACGGTACCGCAAATGCACGGAAGCACTTCAGGAAAGAGTACGTATGGGAATCAGACTGGAACAGCTGATCGCAGCTGTGCAGATATAAGGAGGAATCAATATATGAGCAAAGCAGCAGTTATTTATTGGAGTCAGACCGGCAATACTGAGGCAATGGCTGAAGCGGTTGCCAGAGGAGCCGGTACCGAGGCAGTTCAGGTCTCCGCGTTCGACATGTCAACGATCGGTGATTATGACGGATTCGCACTCGGATGCCCTGCCATGGGTGCAGAGGAACTTGAAGAAGGAGAATTCGCTCCGTTCTTTGCCGAAGCCGCACCGCAGCTGGCAGGAAAGAAAGTTGTCCTGTTCGGATCCTATGGCTGGGGTGACGGCCAGTGGATGCGTACATGGGAGGAAGACTGCGGAAACTACGGAATCGTTCTGGCAGCCCCGTCCGTCATCGCAAACAATGCGCCTGATGATGACGCACTGGCACAGTGTGAAGCGCTTGGCGCAGTTCTTGCATAAACAGGATCACTGAAAAAGCAACCATCATGCGCGGTGGTTGCTTTTAAAATCCGGAGATTCATTGCATAATATAAACATGAAAGAACTTTCCGTACTCATCAAGCCTTCATCATCACTGTGCAATCTCCGGTGCCGGTATTGTTTTTACGCTGACGTCAGTGAAAACCGCGAAGTCGCTTCGACCGGTATCATGCAGGATGACATGATGGACATTCTGACACAGAGGATCCATGAGGAACTGCCTGAAGGCGGAACTGCCAATATCAGTTTCCAGGGCGGTGAACCGACGGTTGCAGGTGTTGACTGGTTCAGAAAGTTTGCGGCTTCCATGGACCGTTTTGACAATATTCAGGTGAACTGGTCCATGCAGACGAATGCCACCCTGCTCACAGAAGAATTCTGTCAGTTCCTGCATGACAGGAAATTCCTGCTCGGCGTCAGTCTTGACGGCTATCAGACCAATCATGATCATTTCCGTTATGACGCCAAAGGAAAAGGTGCTTTCCTGCGCGTTCTTAAAGGGATCAGACTGCTGAAAAAAGCAGGTGTTGACTACAACATCCTGACGGTCGTGACGCACGATCTGGCAGCTCATGCCTCAGCGCTGTATTCCTTTTATAAACAGCAGCACTTTGAATACATCCAGCTGATCCCCTGTCTGCCGGCATTAGGCAGCACGGATGATCCGCTGGCATTGAAGCCGGAGGATTTTGAGCGCTTCTACAAGGAGTTCTTCAGCTGCTGGTTCGAGGATGCTCTGAAAGGCAATGTCATGAGCATCAACCTGTTTGAAAATCTGGCCGGCATGATCAACGGTTACCCGCCGTATCAGTGCGGACTGATCGGCCGCTGCATCGTCCAGTATGTCATTGAATCCGACGGCAGCGTTTATCCGTGTGATTTCTTCTGTCTGGATGAACTGAAGCTCGGTGATCTCAGAGAATGCAGTTTTGAGCAGCTCCGCAGTTCAGACCGTGCAAAGCGCTTCATTGCCGGTTCTGCCTGCAGGAAATCTCCCTGCAAAGACTGCCCGCATGTAAATCTCTGCAGCGGCGGATGCCGCAGACAGAATGTCTGCTATCTGAGCGATGATCACTGCGGTTACCGCAGTTTCCTGGATGAAGCACTGCCGAAGCTTGCATATCTGACGAGGCAGTACAGAAATCGCTGAGCAATTCTTTTGCATACACATTTATATTTGATACAATATAGTTGTGCAAAACATAAGGAGGTACATACCACTATGAGTTTCTATGATTATTCCGTAACAGCACCGAAGGGTGAAGTCATCTCCATGAAGGATTTTGCCGGCAAAGTCGTTATGGTCGTCAACACAGCTACAGGCTGCGGCTTTACGCCCCAGTACGAAGATATCGAATCCATTTATGAAAAATACCATGACCGCGGTCTTGAGATCGTCGATGTGCCGTGCAACCAGTTTGCAGGACAGACACCGGGTACAGATGAAGAGATCCATGAATTCTGCACACTGAGATACAATACAAAGTTCCCGCAGATGAAGAAGTCCGATGTCAACGGAGAAAACGCACTTCCCCTCTTCACATTCCTGAAGAGTGAAAAAGGCTTCGAAGGATTCGGACATGGTCCTAAGGCATTCGCTATGAGCGCTATGCTGAAGAAGCTCGACAAGAACTACAAAACAAACCCCGACATCAAATGGAACTTCACAAAATTCGTGATCGACCGTGAAGGAAATGTTGTCGCAAGATTCGAACCGACCGCAAGCATGAAAGATGTAGAAGCCTGCATCGCAGGACTGATCTGATATGGCACGCTACGATATCGCGATCATCGGGACAGGCCCGGCAGGTCTGGAAGCAGCCATTACCGCAGTCGTCAGAAACAAAAGTATCATTCTGTTCGGCAGCAAGGATCTTTCCAGAAAAATGCAGGTCGTTGATCACCCGATCCTGAACTATCTCGGTCTTCCGTCCGTAACCGGCAAGGAAATGGCCGCAGCTTTCACAAAGCAGCTCGAAGAGCTCAATATCAGCATCACCGAAGAAAAGATCACGACCGTATACGCCATGGGCGATTTCTTCGGACTGCAGACATCCGCCAACGAGATCATTGAAGCGGATTCCGTCATTCTTGCCACAGGCGTCACAGCCGGCAAGCCTTATCCCGGTGAAGAAAGACTGCTGGGCAGAGGCGTCAGCTATTGCGCTACGTGCGATGCACCGCTGTACAGAGGCAAAACAGTTGCCTGCATCGGCGGCAGCGCACATGAAGAAGAGGAAGCGGATTTCCTTGGAGAAGTCTGCGAGAAAGTATACTACTTCCCTCTCTACAAAGGCGATATCACATTCAACAGCCCGAACGTGGAAGTCATCAGAGAACGTCCTGTTGAGATCACAGGCAGCATGAAGACAGACGCCCTTGTGACCGACCAGAATACATGGCCTGTTTCCTGTGTCTTTATCCTGAGAGAAAGCCAGTTCCCGGGACAGCTCGTCCCCGGTCTTGCCGTTGAAGGCAACGCTGTCAAGGTAGACCTTCAGATGGCAACCAACCTGCCCGGTCTGTTCGCAGCCGGCGATATTGCAGGTCAGCCTTATCAGTACATCAAGTCAGCCGGACAGGGAAACGTCGCTGCTTTGTCGGCTGTTAATTACCTGGCTGCCAGAAAACGGAGCCAGCAGTAATGGACGATTCCGCGCTGAAGCTTGAAAACCAGCTCTGCTTTCCGCTTTATGCGGCTGCCAGAAAAGTCACCGGACTGTATACGCCTTATCTGAAAGAGATCGGACTGACCTATACGCAGTACCTGGTCATGATGATCCTGTGGGAAAAAGACGGGATCAGGATCTCCGATATCTGCACCAGACTGCATCTGGACACAGGAACCGTTACCCCCATGCTGAAAAAGATGGAGGAGGAAGGCCTGCTGAAGAGAACACGCTGTGCGGATGATGAACGTACGGTCCTCATCACACTGACAGAAACAGGACATGACCTCAAAGAAAAAGCCGGAGATATCCCGGCAAAAGTAGGTCCATGCGTTCCTTTGAGCAAAGAGGAAGCAGAAACACTGTACAGACTGCTGTATCAGATCATGAGCGAAGAAGCATAAGCTTCTTCGTTTTTTTATAAATAGGCAGACACCAGGATCTCAATGCCGATCGCGATCAGGATCACGCCGCCCAGGATCGATGCTTTTCCGGCAAGCTTTGTTCCAAACACCTTGCCGATCGATACGCCGCTCACGCAGATCACAAATGTCACCGCCGCAATGATCCCTGAAGCCAGCAGTGC
>DMBB01000305.1:927-3081 GCA_003446295.1 Erysipelotrichaceae bacterium | reverse complement strand
AAAGCTTCCTGTAATATTTAAACAGGAGGACGAACCTGAGAGTTAAGGAGGCTGAAAGAAAAAAGTACCTCGTGTAAAATTGAATCTGCTGACTGATGGGTTAGCACAGTTCAAAATTACGGAGGTACGAAATGAATTGTAGCACACAGAATGAAAAGATTGAATTGCTTACTGATGAATGGTTGATTGTCGGTATTGACGTTGGAAGTGAAAAACACTTTGCCAGAATGTTCAATAACCGCAAGGTCGAGCTGTCAAGAAAAGCACTTGGATTTGAAAATGACGAGAAAGGCTTCGCGCAGTTGAATGGATGGATTTCGAACCAGTTGAGGACGAGCGGTAAGAAATACGTCATGTGTGCAATGGAGCCTACAGGCCATTACTGGTACAACCTGGCATATTATCTTCAGGGACACGGAATGGCAGTGGTCCATGTGAATCCCTCTCATGTAAAGAAGGCAAAGGAGTTTGATGACAACAATCCCAGCAAGAATGACAGGAAGGATCCAAAGACGATCGCAGGTCTGGTAACTGAAGGACGATATATGTTTCCTTATATGCCGGAAGGCATCTATGCCAGCATCAGGGAGCTCAACAACATGAGAATGAGGACAACTGAATCGGTGGTCATAGTAAAGAACAGACTGGCAAGGTGGTTCAGTATCTACTTCCCGGAGTTCAAAGCTGTATTCGGTGATCTGAAGGCAAAGAGTGCTCGCTTATTACTGACTGAAGCGCCGCTGCCGGAGGATGTCGTCAAGCTTGGAGTGGAAGGCGTGAATCAGATCTTCAGGAATGCCAAACTGCGTTCGGTCGGAATGAAGAAAGCGCTGCAGATCGTGGAAGCAGCCAAGCACAGTATCGGTCGGAAGGAGAGCCCATGGGCTGCCAGAGAGGAGATTTCTGAGCTGCTTGAGGATCTCGACAGATATCTGGCCCGTGAAGAGAAACTGATGACGCGCCTTCATGAAGAGGTCATGAAGGTTCCTAATGTTGAGCGTATTCTTGAGATCAAAGGAATCGGAATCAGAACGGCAGCAGGATTCATCGCAGAGGTCGGAGAGATACGCCGGTTTGAAGATGCGAAAAGCATACAGAAACTCAGCGGTTACGCAATCGTGGCAGATGAATCCGGCAAGCATAACGGACAGAGCAGTATCAGTTACAGAGGCAGAAAGATATTAAGGTATTTCCTGTTCCATGCGGCCATATCAGTAATAGGAAAGAACCCGGAATTCGCAGCCATACATGAGTATTACACAACACGAAAAAAGAATCCTCTCAAGAAGATGCAGTCTGTCATTGCGGTAGCCTGCAAGCTCATAAGAGTGTTCTATACCATCCTGACCAAAGGTGTCAGATATGACGGCCAGAAGATGTTGAATGACATCGTAAGACCCGAGGCCATTGCATGAGAGAAGAGGAGTTTGATCCGACACGGATCAGATACTGTACTGCGACGAGGCTGGTAGACTTTCTTGACCACTATGTCAAAGACACGGAGGATCCAGATTATCAGCTTCTTAAGAAAAGACTCATGGAAGCAGCGAAACGCTCGGAAGCCAGGAATCCATTCGGAGCCGGCAGACCTGAACGGTTCGATGAAGAAGATAAAAAAGGCATGCTTGAAATGAAGAATTCAGGCATGACATACAGACAGATCGCAGAAGAGTATGGATGCTCGACATCCATAGTATACAAAGCGGTCTGCCATCTGAAATACGGCTGGAAATAGGAGCTGTTCTGAAATAAAAACAGAACGGCGGCTGTTCGCAAATCAAAACAGAACAACAGCTCTGGATCGCAGGTGGATCTGAGTGCCTGACAGATACAGACATTCAGATCCGGCTGTGAAAACAGAGACCGGGAGCTAACCGGAAGGCATAGCAGGCAAACGTCCTCTGCATCAAGCAAGTGCTGCTATGAGACAAGGTCAGCAGATTCAATACAAAGAATGAGCTGGTAGCTGGCATGTGTGTCTCCATAGGGCATGACCCTGAAAAAAAGCTTAGCCGGCACCTGGGTTATGGGCAGACGGAACGAAGGAAGTTAGGACTCTGGTTACAGATGATCCTGGTAGACACGGGAGGTTCGCCGCCATAGAGAGACAGGCATACACACGGCCATTTATATACAAAGCACGGCGTTTTGTAT
>DMBB01000305.1:0-864 GCA_003446295.1 Erysipelotrichaceae bacterium | reverse complement strand
CGTTTTGTATTTCGTGTATGCAAAATCACTCTATATTCGCACTCGATGCAGGAATTGCACATGATCTGAGCTCATTTAAACGAGATACAAATTCAAAAAAGCCTTTAAATAAAGCAAAAAACACTTGATTTAATAGGGAGAAGGAAGCAGAAGCGTCCAACGCGGCATATAACGACCTGCTGCTTCATGGTCTGGATGATGAATAACGGAAGAACCGTAATGGAAAAACTGGCAGAGATCTGGCCGCAGCTGTATCTGAATCCTGACCAGGCAGATCAGGAACAGTTCAGAAAGACAGTCCTGAATGGGGAAGAACCGGATATCAAAGATCTTTCTCATTTTCACTGCGATCCTCTCGACAGTGAGGAAATGACTGAAACACCGGTCGGATTCATCCGTGTTGTGACCCTGCATAACCGGAAGGATTATGAAACATTGATCCGCTGTATGATGGCTGCCAAGGAAGGAACAGACAGGAAGATTCCCAGAACACAGGGAGCTTCGATGCTGAATGTTTTCAACTGGCAGAAAATTCATCGTCATATGGATCAATATGTTCAGGAAGAACTGGCAAAAGGAAATACAGATCCGGATACAGCTGAAGAATTCAGAAGATTCACATCCATCAAGGAAAACTATATCGAACAGCTCGCTGTTCTATCATGGGGACCCTACAGCAATATCCCTGCTGAAAAAATGGGCTGTACGGAAGAAGAATGGCTTGTTCTTTCCGATACCATCCGCAGATATCATGAACTCACACATGTGATCTGCCGCAGACTCTATCCGGATAAAACAGAACCGATCCGTGATGAACTGATCGCAGACGCGATCGGCCTGTATGCGGCATACGGATCTTTTGAA
>DMBB01000009.1 GCA_003446295.1 Erysipelotrichaceae bacterium | reverse complement strand
CAGTCGAAACAAAAGAAATTGTGATTATTTATCGGAATTGTGCCTTTCCACTTTGTATTGATTCAGATAAGTTCTCAGCATAGGCATTGCAATGGAGGGGTCCTGTTGTTCCAGCGCGCTGATATAATTCCCATGTTCATGAGACAGAACCTTCAGATAGTAATTGGTATTGGTTGGATCATCCGAAAGATTGGGCAAATGAGAATATTTTTCTGTACTTTCCCTGAAATGATCCGCGAGTCCTTTTCCAAACAATTTAAACACCAGCATAAAATACCGGTTCCTTGTGATCCTGCATAATTCTTCGTGAAAAGAAAAGTCTTTGATATGAAAAGCTTCCAGATCGTTTTGTTCCGCAGATTCGATCATTTCCGAAAGCAGTTCCCGCATTTTATGAATATCTTCATCAGTACGCACTTCACATGCCACATCCAAAATGGCTCCTTCCAGATAACTTCTGAATTGTGAAAGTTCGTCGAGCTGCTCTATCGTACTCAGAAGATCTGCTCCGTTATCAAGATAGTTTTCCAAGGGTGCTTCTTTGATATATGTTCCGTCTCCAACCCTGATGTCGATCAGTCCAAGAGCAGACAGCCGCTGAATAGCGGTCCTGGCTGAGAGTCTGCTTACACCGAACATATTCGCAATTTCGGTTTCGGTTGGTATTTTGTCTCCGGGTTTCCATTCATGTGATATGATGCGGTTCTTCAATTCGTCAAAGATCTGATCACTGACGCTGCTGCGATTGATTTTTTTGAATGACTCTGTTCTGTTCATAATAAATAACCTCATCTATATAACAATTATATATTATGTTCTTTTTATTACTGTTTTCAAATCCCGATAAATGATCAATATCATACTTGACAAGCATAAAATTATAAAATAATATAATTGTATAACAAATATATTAATGATAAACGGAACGATAAATTGCAGAAAGGGGATGAAAAACATGAAATTTATCGATCAGAAGCGTCTGCACCAACCTGCAGACACAGAATTTGTAAAAAGAAAGTTTCTCGATATCCGTTATGCTCCGGAAGGAGACTGGTATCTGCCGAACTTCTTTACACCCGACGGACAGTGGAAGACAGAAGAAGATTTTGATCAGTCAGGACCTGTTTATCCGGGAATGAAGTTTGAAGAGGAAACCGGTGAACAGAAGGAACAGCCAAAGGGCAAAACAAAGGCAATGCTGCTGAGGGAAGAAATCCGGCAGATCAGTGAGGCAAAATCTGAAAAGGCAGTTCCGTCAGAAACAGGCTTAAAGGATCAGAGTCTCTGCCCGTTCCCGGCAGACGGTGAACACAGACTGCTTGATATTTATCTGCCGAATGAAGGAGAGGGACCATTTCCTGTCGTTATTGATGTCTTCGGAGGCGGATACTACTACGGAAGAAAAAGTTCCCATAAGCTTGTACCGGCACTGGAAATGCTTCGCAGGGGATTCGCTGTTGTCAGCTTCAACTACTCCATGAGTTTCATGGCTGCGTTCCCGATCCAGATACAGGAAACAAAAGCGGTGATCCGTTTTGTCAGAAAGCATGCGGCTGAATATGATCTGGATCCGGACCGGATCGCGTTGATGGGAGAATCAGCAGGAGCACATATGGCTGCACTGGCAGCAGTGACATCAAGCTGCGGAGAGATGAAAGACAGTCGCTGGCCGAACAGTGATGTTTCCGATGAAGTACAGGCAGTCATTGCAGTATATTGTCCTGTTGACAATTCGGCAGCATCGGGAATGTTTGACATTGAAAAGCAGATCTGGGGTGTTGATTCCATTCTGCGCAGTGAAATGGGTTCTATTTCGTCCATGGACTGTGTACTGGCAGGAGGATACCTGGAAGAACGCAAATGGATGAACGACATGATCAATCCTGAAAACTATGTTAACAGGAAATGTCCGCCGTTCTTCTTCCTCCACGGAACACAGGATATGGTGGTACCGATGATCGGCTCAATGCACTTTGCCGGTCTTCTGTCAGGAGCCATCGGTTCGGAACATGTCAAATATCAGATCGTTGAAGGTGCGCATCATGACATTCACGATTTTGAGAAAGATTGGATCTATGATCTTGAGGAAAAATTCCTGAAAGATCAGATGCATATCGGATAAACACAGCAGTAACACACTGATTTTGATAAAAGGAGAAAAAATATGAGTAACACATTGATCATCGCTGTCTTTTTTCTAAGCATGCTGTTCCTGATGTTCGGTATTATCAAACTCAAAGTCAACGCAGGTATGATGATGCTGATCACAGCTGTACTGACAGGTCTGGCTCTGGGAATGCCTTCAAAAGACCTGATCGGTGCGATCTCAGGCGGATTCGGCGGTATGATGTCCGCGCTTGGAATCGTTGTCGGACTTGGTATTATACTTGGCTCGATTCTGGAACTGTCCGGTGCGACTGACCAGCTGGCGCTTGCAATGCTTAAGAAGTTCGGATCTAAAAAAGCCTGCACAGCACTGAATATTTCGGGATATATGATTTCCATTCCCGTATTCATGGGACCGGCATATATCATTCTGAATCCGATTTGTACAACACTTGCCAAGCATACAAAAAAGAGCGTTATCGGTTACACAACGGCTCTGGTAGTAGGTCTGATGTGCACACACTGTCTGGTTATCCCGACTCCGGGACCGCTTGCTGTAGCAGGATCCCTTGGTGCGAATGTTGGTCTGTTCATTATGTATTCTCTGATCGTTTCCCTGCCGGCCAGCATCTGCGGCGGTATTCTGTACGGCAACTATCTGACGAAAAAATACAGCACTGAAACAGAACAGGCAGAAGTATCTGATGAAGAAGCGATCGGTGAGATCATGAAAACGCAGAAAGAAAATCATCCTTCTGCAGGTACAGCAATTATGCTCATCCTTCTTCCGATCTTCCTGATCGTCTTTGCAACACTGGCTCCGTATGCAACACAGTCACCTGCAGTTCTGAATGTATGCACATTCCTGTCTGCTTCCAACGGTGTCGGCGCATTGCTGATCTCTGTTCTTGTCGCATGGGCTATGCTGAATAAATACATTGGCAAGACGCCGAGTGAAGTATTTTCCGGATGCCTGAATCAGAATGGTGATATCTTCTTCATGTTGGCTGCTTCCGGTTCCTATGGTGCTGTAGTCAGTGCCTCAGGTATCGGCAATGTGCTCGGAAGTATTGTATCTTCCACAAGCATTCCTCTGTTTGTTATGGCATTTATCCTGTCAGTATTGCTGAAAGCAGCTCTCGGTTCTTCAGCAACCGCACTGGTTACAACAGCTACACTGATCGCTCCTATGCTGGCAGCTAATAATGCTAACCCGATCCTCGTCGGTCTTGCGATCTGCCTCGGCGGACTCGGTATCTGCCTGCCGACTGACGGAGCATTCTGGCAGGTGAAAGCATTCAATAATCTGTCCATGAAAGAAACGTTTGTTGCACATACAGGCGGCAACCTGATCGCCTGCATCGTAGGCTTCATCATTCTGTGCATCCTGTCATTCATGCCGTTCCTTCCGGGTCTTGGATGATATCATAATACAATTCTCTATACAGTATGAAAAACTGCAGCAGTTGAACATGAAACCAACTGCTGCAGTTTAATTATCAGGACTTTGTATGAACGTCCATCTGAGGATACGGGATCGAGATGCCTTCCTGGTCAAATCTCTTTTTGAACAGTGTCCGTAAGTCACGCTGGACACCGAAATACTGTCTGGGAAGTGTTTTCTGCATGACGGTGACTTTCATACTGCTGTCATCAAAAGAATTGATTGACGCGACCGTCGGATCACCAAGACATACATCTCTGTGTTCATCCGCATATGCCTGTGCGATCTCACGGAGGATATCTGTTACCCTGTCAATATCATCTTCATATGATACCGGTACATCCACGGATGCCATATTGTAGTCCGTGGAATAGTTGATGACTGTTTTGATACTGCCGTTGGGAACGATGATCTTTTCGCCTGAAAATCTCTTCAGGTATGTACAGCGCAGTGCAAGCGAGGTAACAGTTCCTTCATACTCATTCAGTTTTACAAAGTCACCGACACCGTACTGATGCTCAAACATAATAAATGCGCCGGCAACAATGTCTCCGATAATACTCTGCGCACCAAGCGATACAACAAGGGCACCGACACCGGCTGCTGTTACGATATTGGAAAATGCCGAGGAGAATCCGAGCTGGTTGATGATCAGGCATATCGCAGCGAAATAGATCAGGTACCTGCATGCACTTCTCAGCAATGTCATTGCCGTGATGATCTCTTTTGCCCGCATCTTGTCATCCATATTCTCTGCTCTTACCATCGCTGATTTCGTCCCGCGTGACAGTATATTCAGGATCAGGCGCGCAGCCGCAAGGATGATGATGATATATATCAGTTTGGAGACAAAGCTTGTCAGGTCTCCAAGCGTTTCTTGTAATACTCTCTGCCAGTCAATACTCATAATCTTTTACTCCTCGTATATCCAGTATTCTAGCATTTTTCATAGTGAAGATAAAAAACTGCGTTTATTGCTGAGCTTTTCTTGATACCAAGAGAGATCTGTCATGGACTATATTAAAACAGGAAAATCAAGGAGGCTGATCATGAAACAATTTGTACCAGTTAATAAAGGACCGGTAATCATTAAAGAGGCAGTCAGTTCCAATACGATCTCTGATGATTACAGGAATTCCCTTACGATCGCGTATCAGTTTATTGACTCAGTGGAAGCAGACACCTCTTTTACGTTCTGCGGCAGAACACTGCAGTCACCGATCATGGCAGGACCGATCGGAGGACAGAAAAAGATCATGGAGGACGGACAGCTTCATTATGCCCGTGCGATCCGCGAAGCAGGAAGCGCATACTGGACAGATTATCATGATATCAATGCCTGGAATGCAATGCTGGCGGAAGGCATACCCGGGCTGCGCGTGATCAAACCGCTGGCAGACCTCGATGAATTCATTGCTGAGATCAGACACGACGAGCAGGGAGGCGCACTGGCATTTGCCTCAGACATCGATCACGGACTGACCGTATATGGAACAAAAGACGGCCAGCAGAAGCCGTTTGCGCCAAGAACTGCTGCAGAACTGAAGCAGATCGTACAGTCAACATCACTGCCGTTTTACCTGAAAGGTGTTATGAATGTACATGATGCACTGGCCGCTGCAGAAGCAGGTGCTGCCGGGATCGTCATTTCAGGTCATAATAACCGCTTTCCATGCGCGGTCCCGCCGCTGAAGATACTTCCAGCGATACGTACAGCAGTGGGTGACAGGCTGCAGATTTTTGTGGACGGAGGATTCAACAACGGATATGACGTATTCAAGGCACTAGCGCTTGGCGCGGATGGTGTTCTGTGCGCACGTGCATTCATGGCTGCGTTTGCCAAAGACGGTGAAGACGGCCTGACCAATAAGATCCTGGAGATGGGTGCACAGCTGAAGGGAGCGATGGCAAATACCGGTTCACCGGACCTGCAGCATATCAACAAAGATGCACTGATCCTTCCGTAATGATCCGATAACATAAGAGCATTGTCAGGATGCTCTTTTTTTCGGAATGGATGCGTAAAGTCCGTGCATGACGTGAAAAATATGAAACGGGCAGCCGGCGGTACAACTGAATACAGATAATTTTGACAAAGAGAATCCCATGGCTCGCAAAACCAGAATATTCAAGATAAGATAATATTACATACGGAGGACATGTGGGCAGTTTTGAGGTCTTTTATCATCAGTTGAAGAAATATACCGGTAATGACGAGTGTGTTGTCATTCCGGAGGGGATCACAGAGATCAAAGATTATGCTTTTTCAGACTGCAGCAGTCTTAAAAAAATCATCATTCCGGATCATGTAACAGATATCGGCGATTATGCGTTCTATGAGTGCCGGTGTCTCGAAGAAATTGAAATTTCGTCTTCAGTCAGATATATGGGACAGGGTGTTTTCTGTCGCTGCAATTCGCTGAAAAAGGTCGTGCTTCCCCAATATCTGACATCAGTCAGCAGACTGATGTTTTATCACTGTGTATCACTTGAAGAAGTGATCCTTCCTCCTGCCTGCCGTACGATCGGGAAATCGGCATTTGAAAAGTGTTATTCGCTGAAAGAACTTCATCTTCCTGAAACGGTCAGAACACTGGAAGGCAATGCTTTTGATGACTGTATCGGTCTGCAGAAGCTGGACCTGCCCGCATCCCTGGAAACGATCGGCGATCATGCATTTTTCAGCTGCGGTGCGCTGCGGAAGCTTGTGATCGGTTCAGATATCCGAGCCATCGGCACAGGAGCGTTTGAAACCGGAGGCCGGATCAGTGTCAGTATCATGTCAGATCTGCAGCTTCATTCTTCCATGTTTGAAACAAACTGGAACATGAACTGGAACTTCGGCGTAAACAGGCATTACAACGGCAGGAATGAAGATAATTATCAGCTGTTTGATTCCTATCTGGAAAACGTTCAGTTTCATGAGTGGAAACCGACTGCCGTGATCGTTCTGCTCGTCAACTATCTGGAAACATATGATCTGCATCAGGATCATAGCGCATATGATGAAATGCTTCGGGAGAACATGGATGCATGCCTGGAATTCATGATCCCGAATCATCGTAATACCGCACTTGAAACAGGGGTCAGGAAACATCTGATCACCAAAGAAACATTACAGCCGTATTTTCCCCGAATCAAAGACCGTGAACTTAGGATCCGCCTGATGGATGAACTGTCGGATGCGGAACAGACGAATACGCTTGATGATCTTCTGAAACTATTGTGAGAGGAATTCATGGACCGTGAACTGATCGAAATCAGTGAAGAGATTTTCCGGAATATCATTTCCAGGCTGACGCTGCATCTGCGCTTTATGGACATCGCGATCGACCGCTATGAATTTATTCCGGATACATTTTCCTTTGAATGCGACGGAAGGTTTTTTCACTATAATCCGATCACCGTGATCAAGATATTCAAAAATGACCCTAACAAACTGACGAGGGGATATTTTCATACGGTCCTTCACAGCATATTCCAGCACCCGTTCCTTGCCGGGCAATATGATCAGTCCTGCTGGGATATTGCATGTGATATTGCTGTGGAAAACCTGATTCTTGAGTTTGATCTGGACTGTATGCGCCTGGACACAGACATAGATCAGAAGAAACAGATCGATAAGATCAGAGAGGCGGTCGGTCTGCTGACAGCACAGAAGATCTATCACTACCTGAAAGACGAACTGACGGGTGATGAACGGAAGCTTCTGAAACAGGCATTTCAGTTTGATGATCATACATCCTGGCACCAGATCAGACAGGTTGAAAGCTCTTCTGAACAGCTGTTCGGTGATGAGACACATGATAACCCGTCCAAAGCGACCAACAACCGATTTGATAAAGCCTCGCATGACGACGGCAGTGCTGACGGGCAGAAGGAAGCGTCCGACGAAGAAGCACTGATCGAGCAGATGAAGAATACGATGAAGGACTGGCAGGAGATCTCGGAAAAGATCGAACTGGACCTTGAAACGTTCCATAAAGAATACGGTGACAAATACGAGACACTGGTGCAGTCTCTGGAAAAGCTGCATAAAGAAAAATACAGTTACGAACAGTTCCTGCAGAAATTCATGGTGATCGGCGAGAAGATGATGATCAATGATGATGAGTTTGATTACATCTTCTACACATACGGACTGAAACTGTACGGGAATCTGCCGCTGATCGAACCTCTGGAATACAAGGAGACCCGGGCACTGAAAGAACTGGTCATTGCCATCGACACATCCGGCTCCGTACAGGGTGATATGGTCCAGGGCTTCCTGCAGAAGACATACAACATTCTCTCTCAGACAGAACAGTTCTTCTCCAGGTATTGCGTGCGCATCATACAGTGCGACATGCAGATCCGGGATGAAGCGGTGATCACATCGGCATTTGAATTTGAAGACTATATTGAGCATGTTCAGGTCCTCGGTCTGGGCGGAACGGATTTCAGACCGGTATTTGACTATATCAGCGACAAACTAAGAAACAACGAGATCACGGAACTTGGCGGACTGATCTATTTCACGGACGGAGACGGCGTCTATCCGAAGAAGCAGCCGGATTTCCGTACGGCATTTGTTTTCCTGGAAGGAAACAAAGATGTGACAGTACCGCCATGGGCGATCAAATACAACATCGATGAAGACACGATCAAAGGAGAATTCTGATGGATATCAAGCAGGCAAAAAAACAGATCAAGAATGCGGTAATCGCCTACTGCACCAGAAACGAGTACGGAGAGTTCAGGATCCCCGTGTCCAAACAGAGACCGGTGTTTCTGATCGGTGCTCCGGGAATCGGAAAAACAGCGATCGTGGAACAGATCGCGAAGGAACTGGATCTGGCATTTGTTTCCTATTCCATGACACACCATACACGTCAGAGTGCCCTTGGACTTCCTTTCATCGCAGACCAGGAATATGAAGGTACCGCGTACAAGGTTTCTGAATACACGATGTCCGAGATCATTGCGTCAGTCTATGATGAGATGAAACGGACCGGCAAAAAGGACGGCATCCTGTTCCTTGATGAGATCAACTGTGTATCCGAGACACTGGCACCAAGCATGCTGCAGTTCCTGCAGTACAAGACATTCGGAAGGCATCAGATCCCTGCCGGATGGATCGTTGTAACGGCAGGCAATCCGCCTGCATACAACCGTTCTGTCAGGGAATTCGATGTTGCCATGCTGGACAGACTGAAGAAGATCGAAGTAGAACCTGATTTCGAGGCATGGAAGGAATTCGCGGTCGAGACACATGTGCATCCGTCGGTACTTTCATACCTGACGATCAAGCCGAATCATTTCTATTCCATCACCTCATCTGTGGACGGCATGCAGTTTGTTACGGCAAGAGGCTGGGATGACCTGAGCCAGATGATCATGCTGTATGAGATAAACGGTCTGGAAGCAGATATCGACCTGTTCGGACAGTATCTGCAGGATGAAAAGATCGCGAAGGATTTTGCAAACTATTATGCGCTGTTTAGGAAATATCAGTCTGATTATCAGATCGGTGCGATCCTGGACGGCACGGCAGAACAGGAGATCAAAGACCGCGCATCTGCTGCGAAGTTTGATGAACGTCTCTCATTGCTGTCACTTCTGCTGTCGCAGCTGAATGATGATATCTCACCTGTTGTACATAGAGGCGCTTCCTTGAAGGCAGTCCTCAAGAGCATGACATCCGGAGCGGAAGATACAGGAGCACAGCTGAGACAACAGGTAGAAGCATACATGGAACAGGCTCAGAAAACAGACGGACGGGACAACCGGGATACAGCGCTGGATACCATGATGGTGTACCGGAAGCTGCTGTATGCCTATGAAGCAGATCCGAAAAAGGAAACAGTCAGGGACGTTCTGAAGAATGAAGCTTCATCCTATAACACTAAGGTGATCAGGTGCCTGGAAGAACTTGACAATGCCTTCCGGTTCCTGGAGGAAACACTCGGCAGCGGACAGGAAATGCTGATATTTGTTACAGAGCTTTCCATCAATCCGATCACTTCACAGTTCATATTTGAACACGGCTGTGAGAAATACTATGAGCACAATAAACGCCTGATGTTTGAAAACAAACAGGACGAACTTGCTAAAAGGATCGATGCACTGCACCTCAGTGAAGTTGAATCGACCATATCATGATAGACTGAGTTCAGAAGGAAAAAGGAGGAACAAATGGACAAGAAACCTATCAAAATCGTAACGATCGGCGGCGGCAGCAGCTACACACCGGAACTGATGGAAGGCTTTATCAAAAGATATGATCAGGTTCCTATCAGAGAGATCTGGCTTTGCGACATTGAAGACGGAAGAGAAAAGCTTGAGATCGTCGGCGCAATGGCACAGCGTATGTGGGATGCGACACCGTACGGCGTTAAAGTTCATCTGACACTCGACAGAAGAGAAGCACTTCCCGGCGCAGACTTTGTTACAACACAGTTCCGTGTCGGTCTGCTGAATGCACGAATCAAGGATGAGAGGATCCCTCTGTCCTACGGCATGCTCGGCCAGGAAACAAACGGAGCAGGCGGTATGTTCAAAGCATTCAGAACGATCCCTGTGATCCTGGGCATCATTGAAGACATGAAAGAGCTCTGCCCTGATGCCTGGCTGATCAACTTCACAAACCCGTCCGGAATGGTTACGGAAGCAGCGATCAAATGGGGCGGCTGGAAGAAGACTGTCGGTCTCTGCAACGTTCCTGTCGGAGCACTGATGAAGGAACCTCCTCAGTTCGGACTGACAGAGCGTGAATGCATTCATCAGTTTGCCGGTCTGAATCACTTCCACTGGCATAAAGTTACAGATGCCAAAGGAAATGATCTGACAGACAAGATCATCAGCAACATGTATGATCCGACTGTTGATGATGGTACACCTGCAAATATTTTCCAGTGCAAGTTCCTGGAAGATCATCTGAGACAGATCCAGCTGATCCCCTGCGGTTATCACAGATACTACTATATGCATGATGAAATGCTGAAGCATACGAT
>DMBB01000249.1 GCA_003446295.1 Erysipelotrichaceae bacterium | reverse complement strand
AATGAAAGGGGGCAGTTATGCCGGACAAAGACGAACAGATTATTATTCTTGACGATTTTGAGAAGTCATTGAAAGAAGCTGGTATTGAGGTGATCATCCCCGATCAGGACGATGACAACCCTCAGATCGGCATCGGTGCGGTGGGTTACACTCCGAGAAAGACTGCACCGAGTTACACAAATCCGTACTATCTGAAAGAAGGCAGAGGTGGATATAACCGCTGCATTCTGATTACTGGAAACTCCTGTCTGCCGAACTGTGTCGGTTATGCACACGGCAGAGCACTGGAGATCGGCGGTTCCACAGGCAATGCAAAGCTGCCTACCTGTAATGCGGAAGACTGGTTTGCAGTCGCCAAGGCGAACGGACTGAAGACAGGAAGCAAACCGAAAAGAGGTGCGACCATCGTATGGAGAAGCGGAAACTTCTGGAATGGCTACGATGGATGCGGTCATGTTGGAACCGTTGAGGAAGTCTATGCAGACGGTTCCATTCTTGTCAGCCAGTCCAACTACGGTGGCACTCGCTTCTTCCTGACAACACACAAACCACCCTATGATATTTTCGGTCAGCACTTTGTCGGATTCATTTACAATCCGTATCTGACCACTGAAGATGCTGCACCGGCTCCGAAGAAGAAAAAGACCGATCAGATCTTGACGGTCGGCAGTAAAGTCACATCGTGGGGATTCTACGTTCAGGATCTTCGCAGACGGAACGGTCAGTGGGAAATGTTCAACAGCTGGGTAGGGGGATGGATTCCCTGTGCCCACGTTCACGAAGTCGACAAAAACGATGGCAAGATGGACAACATTCTGCACATCGGCAGTGGAGTCGCATTCGATGACACTCTGACCGTCAGCAAGATCGATGTGAAGAACAACCGTGCCTATCTGAAGGAATTGGGATACTGGGTTTATTCACGCTGTCTCAATGAAGTTGAAGAAGGGAGATAAACATGAATATTCAGGATTATGTAACAGTGACTGTAATGGCAGCCGTATGGCTGATCATTCAGATCCTCAAAAAGCCGGTGTTTGACCGGTGCAAACTTTCCGATTATATTCCGCTGTTTGCAGCGGTTCTTGGCATCCTTTTCGTATTTTGGATTAACGGAGCAATGGATTTCACGCTGTTCCTTGAGGGCATCGCTTCGGGATTCTCCGCTACGGGGTTGAACGAAGGAATCAATGCAGTGTTCAACGGTGACAGCGATGCAGAATGACATCACATTCTCATTTGCCCAGCTGATCTGGCTGATCGGCGGGTGCACGGCTCTGTACGGCTTCGGTAAATTGATCGCCAAGCCGTTCAAGGAGCTTGCCAATCACGAGCGGAGAATCACAACGCTTGAACACAATGAATCTGAGCGGAAAGCGACAGATCGGTATACAACCAAGGCACTGAACGCTATCGTCAATCACATGATCGATGGAAATGGAATCGACAAATTGCGGGAAGTCAGGGATGAATACCAGGAAGAGATCATCAATCACCATATTTGACTAGAGCCAGTCCCCAGAGCGGACTGGCTTTTTTATTTCGTGATACCATCGTGATACCTTTTTCCGAAATTTCTATACTTTTTGGTGCTGATCTATAACGAAAAAAGCCCATTTTTAGGGCTTTTTGCTCGTCTATGACTGTTTACCGTCTTATCTGTTGAAAGATACATAATGCCAAAAATGCCGATAAATACTGACTTTTTTGAATCTGTGATACCTTTTTGATACCTTTTTCAGAGATTTTTATAAAGACCATTCATGATCTCTATCATTTCATCGTCTGTTTTTTCGAGCAGATGAGTGTATGTGTTCAGCGTGATCGTGATCGAACTGTGCCCCAGGTACTTACTGACGGCTACGATCGAAGCACCGGAGCAGATCGCATTTGTAGCAAAGCTGTGCCTCAGATCATGAATACGGATGTCTGTAACTCCTGATGCCAGTATAGCGCGCTTAAAGTGGTCTCTGAGGGTGACTTTTGGGATCGGAAAGACGAATGGCTGTTCTTCCGAGCATCCCTCTAAAATGGGCTTTATTTGGGCTTGTACGGCATCCGGCAGTTTCAGCGTTCGCTCAGCGTTTTCTGTCTTCAGCGGAGCAAGGCCGTATTTTGTCAGCTGTTGATGGATGTGGACTTTTCCGCCGGAGAAATCTGTATACTGCAGCCCCAGGAGCTCTCCGCTGCGGGCTCCGACCATGTATAGGAAGGAAAAGGCGGCACTGTACAATTCACTTTCCTCGAACTGGATAAACTGATTGAACTCATCAATGTCCCAGACCGTGTATTTTCGCTTTGGAGCGCGAAGTCTCTTCAGGGATGAACAATAGTTTGGCAATTCGTAAAAGTCCTCTCCAAACTTAAATATGCCCTTCAGAACGGTCAGGATCAGATTGATCGTGCCGATGCTGAGAGGGCGGTTAATCAGATCCGTATACCATTCAGCCATCTGCTGCTTGGTGATCTTGCCGACCTGCTCGTCGATCAGCGGAAAGTGGAGTTCCATCATGCGAGCCTGATCCTCACGAGTCTTCTGGCGGGACTTCCTGAAGTCGTGGTATTTGCCCATCAGAGCGCGAAAAGTGATCGAGGTGGGCTGTACTTCATCCGATCTCTGTTTCGCTTCCCACGTCAGCGCTTCGCGCTTTGTAGGGAATCCACGCTTCAGGATCTGCTTTCGCTTGCCGG
>DMBB01000041.1 GCA_003446295.1 Erysipelotrichaceae bacterium | reverse complement strand
AGAATTTGACTAATAAACTAAGTGACTTCTCAATTGGCGGCGCAACAATTAATTCTTGCGCAAACCAGAAGCCACAGTACAATGGAATCATGCAGATAACAGCGAAGAACAAAAATGCTCCGGAAATCATGAAGATTCTGGACCAGCTTGGAAAGATAGGGGTAAGAGTAGATTTTGATGAGAATACCATAGATATCGACCTTCCCAGATTCCGCAAAGCTACGAACCGTAATGCCGGCCGGAAAGCACAGAGCCTGAAAGTTGACGGAGAATTCAAAGATATCTCTGTTGAAGAAGTGCGCCTGATGATGAAGCGCGACGGAGCGGAACAGGTCGCAAAGTATCTGGGGATATCCAAGCGCAATCTGTATTACCGGTTAAAAGAGGCGGAAGAAACTGGGGCGAGTTTTATATACTAAGAATATGAATGAGCAGAAACAGAGACTTACAGACCGACCCGATTTAATGGCTGAATGGGATTTTGATAAGAATAGCCCATTGCTTCCAGATGGTTTTTCTATGGGTAGCAACAAAAAGGTTTACTGGATATGTCCTAAGGGACATAGTTATGGTCCTAAAGCGATATATGAAAGAACACGCCAAGATGGAAAGGCGACTGGGTGTCCATATTGTGCAAATAAGAAGGTCCTTCCCGGATATAATAGTCTGCAAGATTTAAGGCCTGATGTATTGTGCGAGTGGGATTACGAAAAAAATGACAAACAGCCATCAGAGTATGTTGCACATACAGACAAGAAAGTGTTTTGGAAATGCAGCAAGGGTCATTCCTATCAAATGCGCATATGCGATAAGACGAAAGAAAAACCTTATGGGTGCCCTGTGTGCAGCAATAAGCAGTTATTGACAGGATACAATGATCTGAAAACACTTTTTCCGAAACTGGCAGAAGAATGGGACTATGAAAACAATTTGACGAGACCGAAAGACCATATACCCGGGGACCATGTGAAAGTGTCATGGATATGCAGGCATTGCGGAACGCAGTGGACCGCTTCGATTAAAGAGCGTACGTACCATGGTACCGGATGCCCAAACTGTGCATTTTATTTTAAGACATCCGCACCCGAACAGGCGGTATTTTTCTATGTCAGAAAAATGTTTCCAGACGCTATTAATTCGTATAGTCCGAATTACCTGAACAGAATGGAAATTGACATATATATTCCCCAATTGAGGATAGGAATCGAATATGACGGAAAAGCATGGCATTCCAATAAAAAACGGGATGAGTTTAAATCAAAACTGCTGAAGGAAAAAGGAATCCAGTTGATCCGTATCAGGGAATCAAGTGAAGAAAACCTGTTTAATGATTATGCTGTTTTGAAGTCAACATACAAAAATAATCTGAAAGAATTGGAACCAACCATACACGAGCTGCTTTTGATCTTGAAAGAACACAGCAATTCCAAGAATATTCCATCTATCGATTTGGAAAGAGATGCACCGGCAATATACGCGATGTCGGAAGGAAACAAACAGCAGCGGTCGCTTGCGTCATCTGGAGAAAAAGTTCTTCAGGAATGGGCATACGATCTTAACCGAGCTTTGACACCAGATAAAGTCACTCCCGGAAGTGGAAAGACAGCATACTGGCGTTGCTCCAAATGCGGCTTTGTGTGGCAACAGCCCATCAAGCAAAAAGTGAAAGCAGGCCTTGGGTGTGAACACTGCAATAAGACAGAAGCCAATCTCAAACGCACCCAAAGAAAGATAGCTTTGGGAGAAATAAAGACAATTGTGGACTATCCAGATCTACTCAAGGAATGGAACGATCCCCGTGACCCTGCAACTGTCTCTGATGGCAATGATAAACATGCACTGTGGAAGTGCTCCGTATGTGGGTATGAATTTAAGCAGATAGTTAAAAACCGGACTCGTCAAGGTCAGGGATGTCCGAGATGCGGAAGAATAAATCAGGCAAAAACAAGAGGATATGCAGTGATTAATGTGGTCACAGGAGAAGAATACTGGTCTATCGCAGAAGCAGAACGACAGACCGGTATAGCAGCTGCATCTATCAGGCAATGCTGTAATGGAGTATTCCAACAGGCGGGTGGCTATCGGTGGAAATATGCAGATAAGCACAGTCGAAAATGAACGGTATACCATCGTCCAACTAATTGATTAAGACGTCATCCCTGCCAAACAAAAAAGGCTGCCGCTCAGGACAGCCGGATGATGCTGGATACAAAATGATGATCAGAATGCTTCTGAAGTGATACACACAGATGAGCCTTCCTGACAAAGGACAGCGGACCCATTTTTCGGGTCCGAAACGGGCTCGTTTTTCAGTTCCGCTGAGCAACCGTCTCCTTCATTTCTTTGGGTGACATCCCGAAGTATTTCTTGAATGAGCGGAAAAAGGTCGCGTAGTCCGAAAAGCCCACTTTGGTGCAGACCTCATGGATCGGAACTCCGTTTGCGATCAGATTCTGAGCACTCAGCATCTTGTAACTCACGACATACTGATAAAACGATGTGTCCATGTATTTTTTGAATTCCCGGCTGATTGTCTTCTCGCTGACAAACAGGTCTTTCGATGCCTGTTTGAGCGTTACCGGTTCACTAAGGTGCTCTTCCACATAAGATATGAGCTGCTCGAACAGTTTCTTTTTTTCGGCTTTGATGAAGGATTCGGGATCCCGTGTCAGGAAGCCGAGAAGGACTGCCAGAGAACCAGCCACGATCACTTCATAATTCTTATCCTTTGTCTTTTCTTCCTGCTGGATCAGTTCGATGAGCTGACTGATCCAGCTTTTCTGTTCGCCTTTCGGTCTGACAAGAAAGAACTGATCGCGGTCATTCGGCCAGCCCATATGATCCAGCATCTTTTTGGTGATGACTATGAGAGTGCGGACGGTCGGCTGGGCATCGTGTCTGATCACTTTATGCACCGTATTGGGTGCTACGCAGACGATATCTCCGTCTGTGATCTGATACCGCCGGTTGCCCAAAAGATATTCGATGCCTACGGGATTGTGATACTGAACGATCTCCATATAGGTATGGCTGTGCAGCGGAAAATTGGATGCGTCGGTGAACACATCCTGCATGATACTCTGCGGGATTGCCTGATCTCTGTCCCAGATATCTTCTTCTGAAGAGCTCCTGCTGAAGCCGATCTCATTCATATGATGCCTGACTTTGGTCTTTTCGCTGCTGTTCAGGTTCTCGTGAAAATACGTAGTGACGACAGGGCCTTCATTGTTTTCTATCCTCATGACCGCCTCCGAACAGGTTCATTATACCTGCATTATCAGAATGTCCGTAATTGTAATGCTTATGTCTATTTTACCAATTATTATTGCAATATTATACCGCTACAATAACGGTGTAAAGAAAAGTTACACTTACATATCAGGAGGACAGAAAAATGGAGAAACTTTGTAGACTTCTACTTGCCGGGGCGCTGACACTGTCACTGGCCGCCTGCGGATCCAATACAGCTTCAACGGAGAACAAAACAGATAATAAAGCCACGGCAGAGCCTGCTGCGGAATCATCCGATCTTGATTTCTATTTCATCTCTCTTATGACCGGTGGCGCAGCATGGAGCCGGGCGGAAAAAGGATTCAATGATGCCTGCGAAGAACTTGGCATCAACGGACAGTTCCTTGCACCGGTCGAAAGAAACAATCTGGTCGAGATGGTCACATTGCTCGATCAGGCCGTTACACAGGAAGCTGATGCAGTAATCGGCGTATACGCTTCGACCGAAACATTCGGTCCGTCGCTGCTGAACGCAAAGGAGAAGGGTATCGTTACCGCTTCCGTTCAGCTCAAACTTGATCCGCAGTATATCGATTTCATGATCGGTACGAACCAAACACAAATCGGCATCGAGATGGCCAATGCGCTGCTCGAATACTCCGGTGACAAAGATACGACAGTCATGTTCCTGTGCGGTTCTGCCGGAGAGATCACGAACATGCAGTATGAAGCATTCTGCAAGACTCTTGAAGGTCATGACAATATCACCGTACTGGATATGAAGTTTGATGACGGTGCAGCCGCTACTGCCAATCAGGTGATCAGCGATGAATATACCGCGAATCCGGATCTGAACGCTGTCGTATGCTTAGACAGCTCCGCAGCTACGATCGGTGCAGCTTCGTTTGTTGAAGAAAAAGGCCTGCAGGATGAATGGACGGTCATCGGCATCGATGCTTCGGCAGATATCCTGAACTACGTAAAGAACGGTGCTTTAACGGCAACGATGAATCAGGACTTCTATAAGATGGGACATGATTCGGTCGTTATGGCTTATGAACTGATCAAGAACGGCACTCAGCCTCCGTTCGAAAACGACTCCGGCTGTTATCTGATCCGTCCCGAAGATGTCGATGCATACGCAAAGGCAAACGGGATCGAACTGAAGTAACTTCCGATACCGGACGATAGTGTTGACAGGGCAGCATACATAAAATGCTGCCCTGTTTGGAAAATGAGGTAATCTATGAAAAAATTGAAGTCCAGCAGAATCTTTGATAAGGCGATCGCGATGCCGGAATCTGCCGTCATAGCAGTCCTGTGCATCCTGATCATCATCATCGGTGTAACAGAGCCGAATTTCTTCAAGACCAACAACATTATGGATGTGCTTCGGAACGCTTCCTACTCATTCATCATCGCAGCACCTCTGACACTGAACATGATGTCCGGCGGTATGGACCTGACGATTGGTGCCGTGACGAGTCTCGGCGGTGTTGTCTGCGCCGCACTCATCCTTGCCGGCGTGCCTGTTCCGCTTGCGATACTCGGTGCCATTCTGGCAGGAGTCATCTGCGGTCTGATCAAAGCATATGTGACCGTAACGATCGGTCTTCAGGCATTTATCGCCACACTGGGACTCCGTTATGTATTCGACGGTGCGATCCTTGTCTATACACGCGGCGATCCTATGCTGATCAGCAATGTGTCGGATGCCTTCAAGGCACTGGGGCAGGGGAAGCTCGGTCCGGCTTACTGGTCCGTTATCATCGCACTGTTGTTCGGGATCGTCTTCCAGATCATCCTGAGCAAGACACGCTACGGCCGCAATCTCTGCGCCGTCGGCGGCAACGAAGAAACTGCACGTCTTGCCGGTGTGAATGTATCAAGAACAAGATATATCATCTCGATCCTGTTATCGGCGACCGCTGCATTTGTCGGTGTGATCTACTGTTCACGGTTCAACAGCGCACAGCCGACGATCGGTTCGGGAACGGAAATGACGATCATGGCAGCAGCCATCATCGGCGGTGCATCCGTAGGTGGAGGCTCCGGTTCTCTGATCGGTACGTTCCTCGGAACTCTGCTGATTGCAATCATCAAGAACGGCCTTGTTCTGATGAAGGTCTCCAGCTACTGGCAGAACCTTGTATTCGGAGCAATCCTCGTCCTGTCTCTGTATATCGATAAGATTCGCAGATCAAAGACAGGCGG
>DMBB01000228.1 GCA_003446295.1 Erysipelotrichaceae bacterium | reverse complement strand
GCGGCCAGCAGATGTCCGCCTTCATGGATACATATGATAATGGAGAGAAGAATAATGAAATAAATAAACGTCATTTCAGTTCCTCGATTTTCTCAAGTGCATATCCCCAGCCCCAGGCATCTGCTGCTTCGAGATCTTCCGGAGAATTGACCGGCATGTATACAGCCGTTTTCAATGCACCGATCACAATATCTTCAATATCCAGGAAGCCGATCTCATGGTTTCTGAACGCCAGATTTGCGGCTTCGTTCGCAGCGTTCATGACAGCAGGAAGATTGCCGCCTTTTCTGCCGGCATCATAGGCCGCTTTCAACAGCGGGAAGCGCTCTGTATCAGCCTTGGCGAAATGCAGCATTCCGATCTCAGCAAGATCAAGCGGATGTTCCTCCTCAAGTGTGAGGCGTTCCGGCCAGCTCAGTGCATATTGGATCGGCAGACGCATATCCGGTGCACCCAGCTGTGCGATCACGGAATGATCGATATACTCCACCATCGAATGGATGACGCTTTCCTGATGCATCAGTACGTCGATCTGATCATACGGCATATCAAAGAGCCAATGAGCTTCCATTACTTCAAAGCCCTTATTCATCATCGTTGCAGAATCGATCGTGATCTTCGGTCCCATGGACCAGTTAGGATGCGCCAGTGCCTGTTCTACAGTGACATTCTTCAGCTCTTCCCGTTTCAGATTCCGGAAGCTTCCGCCGCTCGCTGTGATGATCAGGCGTTTGACCTGTTCTTTTTTATTGCCCTGCAGGCACTGAAATACAGCAGAATGCTCACTGTCGATCGGATAGAGGCTGACGCCGTATTTACGCAGTGCGCGTTTAACAAGTTCGCCGCCTACAACCAGTGTTTCTTTATTTGCCAGCGCAACATCATGTTTCGTTTTGATTGCGGACATGGTCGGCGCAAAGCCTGCATAACCGACCAGTGCATTGACAAGAACATCATAGTCATTCCGTTCAGCAAGTTCGAGCAGACCATCATCCCCGCAGAGGATCCTGACGGATGGATACTCTGTTTTCAACATTTCTGCATCAGCTTCCTGCTGTACGCAGACAGTATCCACAGGATACTCGGAAAGAAGTTTTCTCAAAGCATCGATATTTTTGCCGACGCTGTATGCTTTTAATTCATATAGGTCAGGGTGCTGACGGATCACATCAACAGTCTGAAGACCGATAGATCCGCTGGCTCCCAGCAGTACGATTCGTTTCATTTTAACCCCCACAACAGGATCAGTCCGTTAAAGACCATCAGGCAGAACAGCAGTGAATCGACACGATCCAGTACGCCGCCATGTCCGGGCAGCAGTGATCCAAAATCCTTGATTCCGAACCTGCGCTTGATCGATGAGAATGCCAGATCTCCGATCTCGCCGACTGCAGGAAGTATCAATGCTCCGCAAAGCACCAGTTCTGCCGGGAATGCAGGACATAAATATCGTCCCCAGAGATATGATCCAATGGCGCCGGCCAGATATCCTCCGACAGCACCTTCCCATGTTTTATTCGGAGAGATCAGCGGTGCCATTTTATGCTTTCCGAAAAAAGAACCGAAAAAATAAGCGCCGGTATCGCACAGATAGGTTGCAAAAGCTACAAACATCATGCCCCATCCCTTCTGGACTGCATAAATACGGGTAATGCCATGGATTGCAAACACCATGATCATACCTGTCATAAATGTATAGGCAACCATATCTTCATTGAAATTCTTATCACCGTAATGGGCTAGAAACAGCAGGATCATGAACAGTGCGGCCGCGAACGGTATCTGCAGGTCATCAATGTGTCCCATCAGTTCGATCACAGCAAACAGCAGTGCTGTTCTGACATAATGCGGTTTCTGATCACACATGGAAGAGATCTCATATGCCGAGCAGGCCGCAACAAAGGCAATCAGACATTCCATCGGTATTCCGCCAAGCAGGATCGGAGGAAGCACACAGGCTATGATTGCCAGTCCGGTCAGAATTCTGATCAGCATTTTTTTACTCATGATTTCACGCCTCCAAATCTGCGGTCACGGTGATAGTATTCATCCAGGCACCTTTTGAGTACTTCCGGAGTAAATTCAGGCCATGCCTCAGGAACAAACTCAAGCTCTGCATATGCGATCTGCCACAGCAGATAATTGGATATGCGCTGTTCCCCGCTCGTACGGATCAGCAGATCGACCGGCGGGAAATCCTTTGTCATCAGATATTTTTCGAAATCTTCCGGTTCAATATCAGGATCAGCTTTTCCTGCCAGAACGTCCTTGGCAAATGCACCTGCCGCAAGAGCGATCTCCCTCTGAGATCCATAGTTCATGGCAATATTCAGGCTGAGCTTCGTATTCATGGCTGAATCGCGTTCAGCCTTCTCCATAACTGCTCTGGTATCCGGCGGCAGCGCATCCAGCTCACCGATAATACGGATCCTGAATCCGCGCTCGATCAGTTCCTTCATATATTTATCAAAGAAAACAGCAGGCAGTTTCATCAGATAACCTACTTCATCCTTTGAACGCTTCCAGTTTTCCGTTGAAAAAGCGTACAGCGTTAAATACTCAATTCCAAGTTCACTTGCTGCAATAGCGATCGTACGTACATTTTCAGATCCTGCAAGATGTCCGGCAGAACGCGGTTTTCCCTGAGCCTTAGCCCATCTGCCGTTTCCATCCATAATGATTGCTACATGTCTGCACTGCTCCATAAGTTCTCCTGTATCCAAGCAATTATAGCATAACTGCCGGATCAGAGCACAGTGTGCTCTGTGTTCTGTTCACCTGTATAACGGTGAAGCCTGATAAATCCTTTTTTTGCGCCACCGCAGACAGGACATGTCCAGTCTGCCGGAAGGTCACGAAAACGTACCGGTTCGCCGGCCTGATGATAGATATAGCCGCATGCAAGACATTTGTAGTATGCATTTCGGCGGTCTGTTCTGAGTCTGTGTCTGCTTCTGTGCGGAGATCCGGTCTTGATCATAATCGTTTCCTCTTTCCACTATTCTTATCAAAGATCATTTCCTTGTCAGTATCCCATCCGAATGAAATGATCTGTCCTGCGTCATATTTATGATCTGAGATCATCATAAGTGTTTCTGTTTTCCATAACAATGTTACAAAATACCTGTATCCATCCTCAGTACATGCGGATACGAACCCCTGTTCGTTTCCGCCCTCTTTCAGACACTCAGGACGGATACCGACGATTTCGTCACCCCGGCTGAACAGATTGATCTGCGGTACGCCGAAGAATGAGGCTGTTTCGATGTCATCAGGATCATCGTACAGTTTTTTCGGCACATCACAGGCAATGATCCCGCCGTCTTTCATAACAGCGATCCTGTCTCCCATAGCCATGGCTTCACTCTGATCATGTGTAACGGAGATCATTGTCATGCCAAGCTGTTTGTGGATCGTCATCATTTCGTCACGCATCTGTTCCTTGAGCCGTGCATCAAGACTGCTGAACGGTTCATCCAGCAGCAGTACCAGCGGTTTGCGGACCAATGCACGGGCGATGCCGACACGTTGTTTTTCACCTGCAGACAGACCCTCCGGATAACGATCCAGAAGCTGTGAGACAGACATCAGTCGTGCTGTCTCCTGCAGCTGCTCTTCCGTGATTTTCCCATGAACACCATACAGAATATTATCCCTGACCTTTGTATGCGGGAATAAAGCAGCATTCTGAAAGATCATTGATACACCGCGCTGGTATGCAGGCAGCTTTGTACAGTCCTTTGACCCGATCAGGATCGTTCCGCTGTCTGCCTGATCCAGCCCGGACACGATTCTGAGCAGTGTTGTTTTGCCTGCTCCGGAAGGTCCGACGATTGCCAGGCATTCTCCGTCATTGACAGCGAGGCTGACATCATTCAGGATCACGCGTCCGCCAACACTCCTGACAATGTTTTTCAATACGATCTCAGCCATGCAGAATTGCCTCCTCTGTATACTCGGGAAGGTAATAGAAGTTCAGCTTCACATCCTGCTGCAGGCCGTAATATGTCTTGAAGTATTCCTCATGATACGTATCGCCTTCTACAACATCAGCAGAATGTACCCAGTCCACGGGATAAGCAAGTATATATGCATCTTTGTCATCCGGATTCGCTGCATAATATGTCAGTTGTGCCATTCTTTTCTGATTGATCAGATTGACCATCCTGTAGATAAAGAAATAGTGGTAACTGTAATACAGCCCTAAACATACTGCAGCTCCGGCAAGCACATATGCTGTGCGCTTTTCCGTCTGCAGTTCTTCCAGCATCATCATCGCGAAGAGGATAAACATAAATACTGTGTAGATACTGCTTCTGGCATCAAATATCGGACTGATCAGCATGATCAGATCTGCCCCTCCTGCACAGAAGAGCAGGCATATCAGTGTCCATTTGCGTTCCTCTTCCCTGACAAAGCGATATACTGTCCAGAACAGTGCTGCGGTAAACAGTGTGTACATCATGGTATTCAGGATCAGGCTTCCGGGTGTTTCAATATCAATGAATACAGACATGATCTCTGTTCCAAGATGCCTGAAGGAAAGAGCTGCCAGTGACTGAATGATTCCCCATGCGAAAACTGCTGTCAGTATGACGCGTTCTTTGCCTTTGGCAGATCTTTGGACGAACAATACCATGATCACACTGAGCAGGAAGATCAGCCAGTTAGGGTTCATGAATGTGTAGTATACAAAGTAACCCCAGTTATATCTGATCTTTTCAAACAATGACAATGCAAGGAACCATGCATGTTCGCCTTCTGAACGCATTGCGGCACCGGGAGAAAACTTAATGATCAGTGTACTGATCATACTGATCACAGTACAAAGAACGATCAGTTTGAGATGTTTGTTTTTGGTGATATATGCATACAGACAAACGAGCAGCCAGAAACCGCACAGCATGGCAGCAGCGTTTTCCATATACAGCGGAATCATGAAAGACAGAATGCCGATCAGTACTTTGTGATACTGCTTCAGATCATCCTTGAAGATCAGTCTGCTGACAAGCACAAAACAGATCAGGAAAAGAAGCAGCGGGATCACATATGTCGTTCCCATGATCCATGTATATGTCTGCTTCCGCAGATTGTTCGGCACGCTGATGACGAGTGCAGCGCCTGTAAGCGGAGTCAGATAAGGATGACGTTTTGTTCCGGCAGCTTTGATCAGATAATAAAGGATACCGGTAAAGATCAGCGGATTGATCAGATTCCAAAGATACTTTCTATCAGCAATCAGAAATCCCCAGAGTTCACTGAAAAAACGTCCTGACCATATAAAGTAAAACTGAACAGCTTTCATGAACGGATTATTCCATCTGCCGCCTAAAGCATATCCCCAGTCATCACCCGCTACCGGAGCCCATCTGCTGATGATCAGAAAGAACACAAAAAAGCAGAACAGAAGTACTGCCTGAAATATTTGTGAAGGCCGAAGTTCTTTGATTTTCATAGCATTATTATACAACACTCAAATATACAAGACATGCTTTGTTATGCATGCAGCAAAGACGCAATCATGAAAAACACGGATTCACTGTATCCGATCGATACGACATTTCAGACATGTACCGATCCGAACGATTCAAGCAGTTTTAAAACACCCCATTTCCAGGAAACACCTGTAATCCCAATTTCTGTTTGCTGCAATCCAGTATTCAGAATATGTTCCCTGTTTCCCTTTTCATTCAAACAGCCGATGATACGTTCGTGCACGATTTGGCTCATTGTGCAAACCGACCGTTTTTTGGCCCTTGCCATGGTATATCATGAGTCTGCATGAAGGAAGTGATGGCCATCCTGACTGATATGCGTCACATTTAGGAGGAAAACATATGACTACCAGTAT
>DMBB01000139.1 GCA_003446295.1 Erysipelotrichaceae bacterium | reverse complement strand
CCATGCCTATGATAACAGAGAATTATCATCTCGAAAACAGCGAATCCCGTCCTTAGTCATCATCAATGAATATCCAGACTGTCCAGTCTGCGGACGGAAGCTTGAGTTCGCATTTTCCGTGGCGAGGAAGCTGAAGATGTATGGCGGCGTTTCCAAAGAGTATCAGATCCCCGTATGCAGGTGCGGCGATATGAACTGTTCACTCAGATTTATACGTATTCTTCCTGACATAATGACGCCTCACAAACACTACAGCACTGAAATAATTGAGAATGTAGTCGATGAAGTATGCACACCTGAAACACTGCAGACTGAAGACTATCCATGCGAATTGACAATGACACGATGGAAAGCCTGGATTGCCGGCAATGTTAATCATGTCAATGGTGTACTGAAATCCATTGGCAGCCGGCTCTTTGAATTTGGAACGGAGCTTCTGAATTCAAAGACTTCATTGGTGGATCAGCTCCGCGAAGACGGCGAAGGATGGCTCACTGTAATGAACCGCATAACGTGGAATTCCGGTATGCCTTTTTTTAACGCCCGCCAGCTCAGTTCTGTTTCAACGGATTTGTTTTCTGTCTCTGACAAGGATGTTCTAACCTTCCTTTGTGAGGAGAGAAACATTCATGAAAAACAAAGAAGTAACCGACTGGCGGGAAAATACAGCCCTGAACAGGTTTCAGATCATTCAGCCGCTTCTGGATCAGACCCTTGATAAGGCCAAACGGATCCAGATGCGCAGGAAAATCGCTGAAGAGAATGACATTTCGGAAAAGACTGTGAAGCGCTGGGAAGATGCGTTTTTTCAAAGCGGCTTCAGCGGTTTGAAACCGGCTGAGAAAACCGGCGGTCAGTCATCAAAGCTGCCGGATAATTTCCCGGAACTTCTCCAGGAAGCGATTCAGCTGAAACGGGAAGTCACCTCACGTTCGGTAAGCCAGATCATATTCATTCTCGAAGGCGAAGGAAAGGCTGAACCCGGAGTATTGAAACGTTCAACTCTGCAGAGGTATCTGTTCAACGCCGGCCTTGGCGAAAGGCAGCTGAAAATGTACAGACAGGATGAACAGGGTTCTACAACAAAGCGTTTCTGTAAACCGCACAGGATGATGTTGGCTCAGGCAGACATCAAATATGGCACCGGTGTGATCACCATGGTGGATGGTAAAAAGAAAACAGTCTATCTTTCCAGCCTTATCGATGACCATTCCAGATACATTCTCTGGTCCGAGTGGTATGAGCAGCAGGATGAATACTGCGTTGAGGATGTTTTCCGCAAAGCTATCCTCAAACACGGCAAATTCGATAAAGCGTATACGGATAACGGGTCGC
Source organism: Erysipelotrichaceae bacterium (assembly GCA_003446295.1). The sequence continues at coordinate 1,784 of DMBB01000139.1, read as the reverse complement.
AGTATTTATCCCGTCAGCTTCAGACCAGCTGTGCAATGCTTGGCATTTCCCTGAAGAGAGCACGACCGAGGAGTGGTAAGTCGAAGGGAAAAATCGAGAAATTCCATCAGGTCGTTGACTCATTCATTGCGGAAGTAAAACTGAAGAAGCCTATGGAGATCGCTGAACTGAACAGATACTGGCAGATCTTTCTGGATGAGTATTACCATAAGAAGCCTCATGACGGAATAAAGGAATACTACAAAAGTAAAGGTATTACAGTCCCCGAAAAAGGCATTACCCCTGAGCAGGAATGGAACCGGGATACCAGAGCACTTATATTTTTTGATTCAAAGACCGTTGGTGAAGCGTTTCTTCATCATGAGAAACGTTATGTGGATAAAGGCGGTCTGATCAGCTATAACGGCCGTAAGTATGAAGCGGGAGCTCATCTGATCGGTGAGCAGGTCGTCATCGCATTTGATCCGATGGATAACAGGACAATCACTGTGTATCCGAAAGATTCAGCGTCCTTTACCGCCAGTCCGGTTCAGATCGGAGAATACTGTGCCAGGGAAATCCCTGTTCCCAGAGCTGTCGCAGAAGAACCCGTCACATCCAGATTTCTTGATGTGCTCGAAAAGAAACACAGAGAATCACAGAAGAAGCTGGCAGATGCCATTTCATACAGTGATTATGGAGACTGAAGATGTACGAGAAAGAATTTGGACTGGAAAGAACACCATTTGTCAGAAACATCCCGCCTGAACAGCTTTATGAATCACCTGCCATGAGAGAAGCGCTGAGCCGCCTTCAGTACACGGCGTCCAGGCAGCTGTTTGCGGTAGTGACGGCTGACGCCGGCTGCGGAAAGTCTACACTGCTGAGAAGATTCAATGAGAGCCTTCCAAAGGATAAATACCTTGTCATGTATGTGTCTGATTCCAAACTGACACCGAAATGGCTGTATAAGAGCCTTCTGGATCAGCTTGGACTGGAAGCCGGTTTCTACAGAGGAGATGCCAAGAAGCTTCTTCAGAAACAGATTGAGATCATCCGTGAAAAAGAACACCGCAAGGTTGTCTGTATTCTGGATGAGGCTCATCTTCTTGAAAAAGAGACACTGGAAGAATTCAGGTTTCTTCTCAACTCAAACTACGATTCAGAAAGCCAGCTTGCGCTTATACTTGCCGGCCAGACTGAGCTTTGGGATACGAAGCTCAGATTCCGTAAGTATGCCGCAATCAGGCAGAGAATAGATATCAACTGTATTCTGCCGCATCTGGACCGTTCAGAAACAGAGAAATACATAGAATCACATCTGCGTTACGCCGGCTGTGACCAGCCGCTGTTTACAGAAAAAGCGCTGGATGAGATTCACAGATCCTCAACCGGCATTCCAAGAATCATCAACAGAACATGTGATAAATGTCTGACATATGCCGGCCAGCAGAAACAGAAACTCGTGGACGATCATACTGTCCGCTATGTCATAGAGCACGAGATGCTCGGCATCTCAGATTAAGGAGGGAATACATGAAAACAACAATACGAAGAAGCTATGCCGTCACAGTTTACCCATATGACAGCGATGAAGATGATTACCTCAGCTATCAGCTTGAGATCATGAATATAACCGACAAATTCGTGGCAATGCATATCATTGATTCAGGACTGTATGACACCTATATGTATCTGGCAAATCTGAATGACACTCTTCTGTTTACAGATCCCGACGAGTACAAAGGAATACTGATTCCATGGCCTGGTAATAATAGTGACGTTATTTATGAGTGCCTTGAGGA
>DMBB01000268.1 GCA_003446295.1 Erysipelotrichaceae bacterium | reverse complement strand
AGGTTGATGCAGCGCAGAAGGGTGGATTTGCCGGAACCGGAGCGGCCGATCAGACAGACGACTTCTCCTTCATTGACATGGAAATCAACCCCTTTGAGGACTTCCAGCGATCCAAAACGCTTATGGATGTTTTCAATCTCAACGAGCGGCATAATCGCTGTTTCCTCCTTTCTGTTCGCTTTCCTTGATGTAGTTCACATTCTTCGGATCTGTCACGCTCTGCGGCAGTGACATCTTCGGCCGGTTCATTCTCTTTTCGATATAGTTGAGGATCAGGGAAGCGACAGTCGTCAGAAAGAGATAGATCATCGCTTCAATAAAATACGTTTCGGTAAAGAGAAAGGTCGATCCGGCAATGGATTTGGACTGGAACATCAGTTCGGTGATCGAGATGATCATCAGCACGGAAGAGTCCTTGATATTGACGATGAACTCGTTGCCGATGGCCGGGAAAGCATTGCGGATGGCCTGGGGCAGAACGACCTGCATCATCGTCTGGGTGTTGGAAAGACCCAGCGAGCGGGCGGCTTCCGTCTGGCCGATATCGACTGCCTGGATGCCGGAGCGGACGATTTCCGCCATATAGGCACCGGTATTGATGGAAATGACGAAGATCGCCGCCACCATCGGTGACCAGTGAATGACATCGAGCAGTGCGTAATAGAAGAAGACAGCCTGGACCATCATCGGGGTGCCGCGGAAAACCGTGATATAGATGTTGGCCAGTATATCAAACAGTTTTTTCAGAATACGGGCGGCAGGGGAGGCGGTATAATCGAGTTTCGCGGCTCTTAATCCGCCTACGGCAAGACCCAGGATCAGGCCGAAGATCGTACCGGTAAGAGATACGATCAGTGTCGTACGGACACCCAGCAGAAGGCTGGAACCGTATCTCTCAAGGATGCTGAGAATGCCCTGCCAGAAGGAGGTCATTATTCTCCGGCAGGCTGACGCTCAACAGCCGCCTGCATCATGGCATTGCGGTCATCTTCGGAAATCTTATCGAGAGCTGCCTGCAGCTTGGCAAGAAGTTCCGGCTTGTCTTTGGAGACAGCGACGGAAACAGTCGCATCACCGTTTTCATCTGTGAAGCCGTTGCCTGCTTCGAAGCGGATATATGTCAGATCCGGATTGGCTGTAACTACACCGATGGCAACCGGCAGTTCGGATGTGACAGCGTCTACGCCGCCGGCCTGCAGTGCCTGGATGGATGCCGGGAATGTCTCGGCTGCCGGCATGTGCTGTACACCGTCAATCTGATCGATGATATCGTCATAGATCGTATTCATCTGCCCCTGTACCTTCTTTCCGGACAGTTCCTGGACGTTCTTGATGTTGGCAAGGTCAGAATCCTTTCTGACAATGACGACCTCTTCAGAGACGTAATACGGCGTCGTGAAGTCGACCTGCTTCATACGTTCTTCAGTGGCAGTCATACCGGCGATAACAGCGTCGATCTGATCTTTCTGCAGGGAAAGGATCAGGCTGTCCCAGTCAAGCTTGACGATCTGCAGTTCCATACCGAGATCGTCCGCCAGTTTTCTGGCAATCTGTACGTCATAACCGTCCGCATAGTCAACACCGGAGATCTGAACAGTCAGGTCAGTCTGGGTTGTCGTCGTCCAGTTGAATGGTGCGTAGTTGCATTCCATACCGACCCGCAGAACGTTGGATGCGGCTGCTGTGTCAGTTTCGGTTTCCGCCGGAGCAGCAGGCTGTGAAGAACAGCCGGTCAGAAGGGCAAGCGCCATAGCTGCGCTCAGGATGTTTCTTGAAGCTTTCATTTCTATATTTTCCTCCCAAAATAATAAAACCGCATGCTATTACATACGGTCAGGTGATCATTGTAATAGCTCCTCTTCAAAAATGAAGGAGTGATACGGGTGTTTCCCGCATCCCCACAGATGATCCATGCCTGAATCATCCGTTCGGCGGCGATTACCTTTCGTCTGTTTCTTCATCTGCCGACTCCGCAGACTACTCATTTGCGCCGCTACCTCTATCGGTTTTACAACGAATATTATTGAAAAAATATAAATCATTGTCAATAGGAATGAAAACTATGCAGAGTTTATGATATTGATTTTCAACAGTTTGCATGTCAACAGCAAACTTCATATAATACCTATGTAAGATTTCTTACAGAGAAGGGTGGACCAAATTGAGCAAACATACAGTTACATGTATTGATGATATCAATGTGCTTGCCGATCAGTACGGCATGCCGCTGGAAAAGATGCGCTTTTTTATCGGTGTCAACAACACGGAACCGAAGTGTTTTGGTATTTTTCAGGATGAAGCCGGCTACTGGGTCGTTTATAAGAATAAGGCAAACGGCGAAAGGGCAGTGCGCTACCGCGGCCGCAACGAAGCGGAAGCCTGCCAGATCATCTGGGACAAGATCGAGGAAGAGATCAAGATCCGTAAAAAGGATGCCGACTGGTGGCAGCATCAGCAGGATCTGGCCAACGATCCGGTATATGCCGAAGAATATGACAAGGAGCTGGAACGGCGTGTTCTGAAGCCCAACTACGGCACGAAAAAACCGGCGAAAAAGAAGCATCCTGTCCGCAATGCGCTGCTTACGTCGATGGCTGTTGCCGGTATCGTGACGCTGATGTACAGCGGCATCAGACATATTGCCGCAAATCATCCGCATACCGGTTATTATTCCGACGGCAATACATTGTATTATTATCAGTCGCCGTCCTGGTATTACTGGAACGATACCTATAACGACTGGTTATTCTACGATTATGACGCCTATGAGGACAACTGGCATGACTGGAACTATGACGGTTCCTATTATACCTATGACACCGGCGGCAATGATTACATCTCATTTGAAGACACTGATTACTATCATGACAGTTCTTCTTCCGGCAGTTACAGTTACAGCGATGATGACTATGACAGTGACTGGTCATCAGACTGGGATGACTCCTGGGATTCCAGCGACGATTACGACTATGACTTCAGTGACTGGGATTCGGATTATACTGACTGGGATTCTGACTGGTAAAACGAAAAACTCATCGGCTGATGAGTTTTTGTTATATCTGATCTTTAAGACTTCCGGCATGCATGTACATTTACCAGTCAGAATGTACAAGAAATATTTGAACAATACTTTGTTAACAATGGAAAATACAGGTACAATATATATAACAGCTGACAGCAGATGATACATAAGTTTTAAAGGAGATGCCTATGAACACAACTCTGGAATACTATGACGAGAATGCGGAGAAATATGTAAAGGAATCCTTTGCATTAACTGCCAGAGATAATCAGGATATGTTCCTTTCCTTTGTGAAGAGGGGCGGTCACATCCTTGATTTCGGTTGCGGTTCCGGCCGCGATACAGCATTTTTCCTGATGAAAGGTTTCACAGTCCAGCCAACTGACGGCTGTGAAAGCATCTGCAAACTTGCATCGGAATATCTGAAAATGCCGGTAAAAGTTCTCGAATTCAATGAACTGGATGAAGAAGATGAGTATGATGCTGTTTATGCCAGTGCGTCGATCATGCACCTGGAACATGACAAATTGATGGAGCTTTATCCGAAGATCATCCGGGCGCTCAAGAAAGACGGCATTCTGTATGCCTCGTTTGAATACGGCGAAGAAGACGGATATGTGGATATGTGTTATTACACCAGAATGACAGAAAAGAAATATACTGACTTCGTCGAACAGTTCCCGCAGCTGAAGATGGTCATGCAGAATACATTCCATCAAAAGTCCGGTGGTACAGATCTTGTCTGGTACCAGTCAATCGTCAGAAAAACAGGGGAGTAGTTTGGTCTGATTCAATTGTTTACCAACAGGTGATTCCGTACAGCGGACCACCTGTTTTTTACTGCAAAGCAGGTCTTCCAGATAATCAGACAAGAAAAAAGAGCTGTTGCTTCAGCTCTTTTCGCTTTCAGACATTCAGTTATTTACGAAGGCCGGTAACGACATATTCGTTACAGAGTCTGCAGACATAGACTGCTTCTTTATTACCGAAGCGGCCCGGCTGATATTTTCAGAAAGAAAGCTTGCCGATGTTGCAGCAATCGCATTTTGTACTCTGCAGAAGGTGAGCTTCCGTATCGATAAGTCCGAATTTTTCAAGCTCAGCATAGTATTCTTCTTCTGTCTGTCCACCGGCAACACATTTCAGTGTTTCGCTGAAATGACTTTATTATTCTCGCTCGTGGTTTAATTGTCCTTTTGCTGTATTTACAGCATTTCAGTATACAACATTATTATCCAGGAAAAACAAAGAAATTACTATTGTTTATCCAGTTCAGAAGGGTCTGATAAAGCATTTATCATATATTCAGCAGCACCAGAGAAATCAGGATCAGAACGAGTCCGATTGTTTGCCGGCTGGAAAGATGTTCTTTGAACAGAAGCATACTTACAGCACTTACGATTACGATCGTTCCCGCCGAGAAAACCGGATAGGCAATCACAGCCGGTATCGTACGCAATGACCTGAGCAGAAGAACGGAGGAGAAATAATTCGGTATGCCGATGCATATGCCTGCCGCCAGGTCCCTCAGATCCGCTTTCTTTCCGGTTCGGTGTGTTTCCAGTACCATCAGGATATATGTCAGGAAGGCCGCAAAGAGGAACAGAATAAACATATATAAGGTTTCTTCATTCTGATAGCCGATGGAACTGTAGATCTTGGCCATGGAATCTGACATACCGTTGGTAATCAGTACGACCAGCAGAAACAGCAGACTGAAGCTGGTATTCTGTTTTTCGGTGCCGTTCATGATCAGAATGGAAGCAATGACAAATAACAATCCAATCGCTTGCAGAAATGAAGGTATTTCATGAAAGAACAGAACACTGAGCAGAAGGGGCACCAGAAGACCCAGTTTCGAAAAGGCGGAAGACAGGATCGTGCCGTTGGAAGAGATACTGCTCTGCATACAGACAAGCGACAGGACAAACAGAAAACCACCGATCAGACCGCAGACATAGGTTGCAGGATGTATCTGAAAGAGCAGCGGCTTATCAGCTATCATCAGGAATCCGATCAGTGTACAGGTCAGATAGTTACCGAGGATCATTCCGTATCTGTTATTCTGCGATGTTTTGAAAAAACGCAGGGCGATTGCCATCGACGCGCTGCAGACCATGGCCAGAAGCAGAAATACACCGCCAGATAAGTGCATGAACGGTCCTCCTTTATCACATGTGTTCTATTATTGCATACACCGCATAATATGTGCACAGAAACAATCTTCATCTGTTTGTACTATATTTAGCTCATATGAACCCATGGCTGCAATACAAATGGTGTGGTTCATAAATACAGCTAAGATACTTTTGCGTCTGATAGGGTAATACATTACTTCATATATTTTTTCCTGACAGTCAGTCCTTTTTCTTGCGTTTGTGTTTTAGTTTGAAGTTTTTCTATTTTCTGTAATTATTATTTATTCCGTATTGAATTGATCGCATGTTATATATTCAGATC
>DMBB01000405.1 GCA_003446295.1 Erysipelotrichaceae bacterium | reverse complement strand
GATTCTGTCAGTGAATAAGCGTTGATATCATAGTCCCAACCATTTTTAGCTGCTTCTTCACGCATTTTGCTGACTAACAGTGAAGTTGACATGCCAGCTGCACAGAAAAGTGTGATTTTCTTTGTCATTGTTATCTCCTTTATCGCTTGATAGCGACCCTCTTTATGTATATAGAATAATACGAAATCGCTTTCATTTCAATCAATTTTAGAACGTCAGAAATTTAACTTGGTACTTTGAACCTGGAATCAGTAATGGCAGAGTTCAATGCCGTTTTCAGCAACGTAGTTTTTGACCTCTTCACTGCAGAGTACGTCAAGTTCCTGCACACGTCCTGCCGCATACGAACTCTTGCGGTACAGTTCAAGATCACACCATCCCGGATGGCACATGATCTCAAGATCCTGATCCTTGTGCTCTTCCAGAGCAGCGATCAGATTCTCTTTTGTGAAATTAGGACCGTACAGACGTCCGAAGAATGCAAACTGATCGTTATACCTTCTCAGGCAGAGACCATATTCCTTTGCCAGATCCTTTGCGATACGCAGTGCCTCTTCGGTTGCGTCATGGACACTGTGATGGGAATCCAGATGTGTCGGTTTTCTTCCGAATAAGCTGATATAACGTTCGATCTGTGCCTTCCATTCCTGATAGATCTCATTGTAATCAGGATCCTTGGTCCAGATCGTTGTCCTGCCGGCCCAGAAATTGCCGTTTTCATCATGCAGCGTTTTGTTTTCTGTCAGCGGTCTGTCCAGAGTCAGCGTCAGATGCACGCCGATCCCGAGTCCCGGATACTGACGGGATAATTCAGCAGCACGCTCAATGTATGTTGAATTTGTCAAAGCTGTCGTTGACCGCAGGATGCCGTCTCTGTACGCCTGGAAAATACCCAGGGTATTCGCCATCGTATAGCCGAGGTCATCGCCGTTCATGCACAGTTTCATTATCCGAGTTCCTTTCCGTTGGAAGCGCAGACTTTGGCATACCAGTAGAACGAATCCTTTCTGATCCTTGCCATGTCCTTCAGATCGAATTCATCACGGTTGATGTAGATGAATCCGTATCTCTTTGTAATGCCCTGGTGTGTTGAAACAAGGTCGAATGCGGACCACGGAGAGTATCCGAAGAGTTCTACACCGTCTGTGATCGCTTCCTGGCATGCTTTGATGTGTCTTCTCAGATAGTCGATGCGGTAATCATCATGAACTGTTCCGTCCGCTTCCAGCGTATCAGGAACGCCGCATCCGTTCTCTGTAATGATCAGAGGCAGATGGTAGCGCTCATACAGCTGACGCAGTGTAGCGCGCAGTCCTACAGGATCGATTCCCATGCCGTAGGATGTATGTTCCTGCAGTTCGTTTTTCACGGATGCGCACATGCCCGGATAGCTCATCAGTCCTGTCATGAAGTGCTGGATGCCTTCGGCATTCTTCGCTGCGTCCTGTGCTTCGCTTTCTGACATGTAGCGGACACATCCTGCTCCATAGTAATTGAATGCAATAAAATCCGGATGGCCGTTTCTCAATGCCTCAAAATCTTCTTCCGTTGTCTCAGGGAATACGCCGCGGTCTTTCATGAAGTTTTCCAGTGCTTCGGGATATGTGCCGAATACTGCCGGATCCAGGAACAGACGGTTTCTCATCTGATCCCAATCCATCGCAGCCAGAACATCCTCCGGACGGCTTGTTGCAGGATAGATGGCAGTGATGTTCGGTGCAGGTCCGATCTTCGCGCTGCACATTTCATGGCATGCGATCATGGCTTTTGCGCCTGCCACCAGCATGTGATGGTTTTCCTGCCATACTTTCTTTTCGTTTGTCAGGCGTTCCGGATTATACAGAACCATCATGTTCTGTTCATTGATCGTCAGGAAGTATTTTACTTTTGATCCGTATTCCCTGTAGCAGACTCTGCAGTAATTGACGAAATCATCAATGCACTGTCTGTCCGCCCAGCCGCCGTACTTTTCCTGAAGTGCCTGCGGGAGATCGAAGTGATACAGTGTAACGACCGGTTCGATGCCGTACTTATGGCATTCATCGATCACTTCGTGATAGTGCGCGATCCCTTTGGGGTTTTCTGTCACGCCGTCAGGCATGATCCTTGTCCAGGCGATCGAGAAGCGGAATTCGTTGAAATGCATCTCCGCCATCAATGCGATATCTTCCTTGAATCTGTGATAGTGATCGGATGTCACCTTCCAGTCCGATGTACCGGGAACGATCGGGTCAGCGTCTTTCACAGACGGTCCTTTTCCATCCTCATCCCATGCGCCTTCACACTGATAAGCGCTGGATGATCCTCCCCAAAGGAATCCCTCAGGGAAAGGTTTCAGTGTCTTGTAGTCCATACATAGTCTCCTTGCTCAGTATTCCTGATATTCCATGAATTCCACGATGTCGCCGTCGTTGATCAGTTCCAGCATCATCATTTCACCCGGTGCAAGATGACCGATCAGGTTTCTCTGTCCGTCATTTGCGATGGGGATCCTGACGATCTGCAGTTCTCCGGAGTAGTGGCGGTAATTATCATTGACTACCACAACACTTCCTGCAGGGAATGTCTCACCGTCATAGTGCTTCGGCGGGATCGGTCTGTCCGCATTGACCATTCTGCCCATTCTGGAGCGCCAGATCCATTCGGAACTGTCGCCATAGTCAGCCTGCGGGATCAGGTCAAAGAGATTGCCGCGTTCAATATCCGTAATATCCGGTTCAGGAATGACTTTCAGACGTTTGCATTCCTTGAATCTGGACAGATCGGAACCATATGCCTGAAGACGCTTGTAGATCGGTGAATCCTCGATCGGTCTGGCAGGCTTCATGACTTCCGCTATTGCCTGGAACTCTGCTTCTGAAGCATAGGCATTTCCAATCAGGATGTCATCTACATCTCCTGTTGCCAGCATGATGCGTACCTGCAGGTCGATCGGCAGACCGCGCATGCGCTCGACAGTGGGCAGTCCGTCCCTGGCATCCCATACACCGTGCGTATTTTTGTTGTTGGACGACACAAACGCTGCCATGCGGTATCCGTAAGGTCTGAGCTTGCGGTTGGTCTCCAGGAAATTATTCCACTTCAGACCGGTGTAGCGCTGCGGATAGAAATTATGGCATACAAGCACTCTGTCTTCCGGTACGCCGTGTTCCTTGAAATACGCGATCTCCCTGGCACCGGATGATGAAGCGTTCATTTCCACCTGGATGCCATAAGGGTTTCGGGTCATGATGATGTCCTTTTCGACACCGTATGAGCCGTCGAGACGGATGATGTCGCATCCGATCTCGTGGAACAGTGAAATATCGTCATATGACTGGCCAAGCCTTGTCAGGAACGATGTATTCACATCCAGAGAAACACGCATTCCGCATTCATGGGCACATTTGATGAATTCTCTGAAATAATCAATGATCTCTTCATTTGTTCCTTCGACTGAGAACATACTTGAAAAGACTCTGGTAAATCCGTACTTTGAAGCCAGATGGAGATACTCATTGATCTCACTCATCGGACTCAGATCGGGATATACCGATACGCCGAATACTGTCATGATAGTTTTCCTCCTGTTGCTATCAACATCATTATAGCAGTTAAGACATTTCACAGATTTGTTTTGAAATACAGGGAGTAAATTTCTTCCTGCATCACATGTTTTCCTATACAATACAGCTATGATCAAAGTAAAAACATATGAAGAACTGACAAAGGATGAACTGTACAGAATGCTGAAGGCACGGCAGGATGTGTTTGTTGTTGAACAGAACTGCCCCTATCCTGACATTGATGAAACAGATCTGAGATCAGTATTTGTGTTCCTGGAAGAAGATGAGCGTCACCTTGCGTCATGCCGCATCTTCCGCAAAGATGAAAAAACCATGCAGATCGGAAGGATGCTGACGACGGAACGTTCCAGAGGATATGGTGCCCTGGTGCTTGCTCAGGCTATTGAGACAGCTTTTGAAGCAGGTGCTGAAACGATCTATCTGGAAGCCCAGACGTACGCCATAGGATTCTACGGGCGTGAGGGATTCACGGTCACATCTGATGAATTCCTGGAGGACGGGATCCCCCATGTGTGCATGGAGCTGCACCGGCAGAGTGCTGCCTGAGGCAACGGACACTGATAACATGTCTGCAGAGACATGTTTTTTTGTGAACAGAATAAAAAAAACAGGCTTCATTCAAGCCTGCCGGGTATTCTCAGAAATATTTCAGAAGCTCTGACAATGCATGTATGACGGTGATGTCCGCATGATGCGGCATGTTCGGTTCCACGCAGAACCAGACCGGTCTCATGCCTGCTCTGTATGCGCCGATGATGTCCCTGCCGTAAATATCCCCGACCATGACGGATTCCTCCGGTCTGACATTCAGCAGATCCATCGCATGCTGAAACAGACGCACATCAGGCTTTTTGAAGCCGATGTCCTGTGATACGGCAATGGCGTCAAACAGTTCATCCAGACCTGCATGCTTGAGTTTCAGACGCTGTCCTTCACTGGTTCCGTTCGACAGCATGCCGATCAGATATCCTTTTTCCTTCAGCTTTGAAACAGTGTCATATGCATCATCATATGCGACGGCATATTCCCACAGATGATCATCCCACCAGACACTGAAATCATCGTACTGCAGATCGATCCCGTAACGCTTCTTCAGCAGATCCTGTACATAGTATTTGTTTTCATTGCCCTTCTGATCCCAGATCATGCAGTCCTGTACGATCGCCTCTTTCAGGACAGGATCATCGATCGAGCTGTTTTCATTGACAGCCCGCAGATAAAGCTGATATGCGTAGACATCTCTGTTTCCAAGCGTATAGTCGAAGTCAAAAAAGATCGCTTTGTATTTGGCTATTCTCAGTAAAAGTATTGATATAGTTTGTTAAAGTCAGGCATCTTTGAAGATGCCGTAGTGGTATTCCTGATATGCTTCATAAAGTGATATTGGCTGTTTTGCTTTGCAGATCTCATGACACAGGACTTTGC
>DMBB01000298.1 GCA_003446295.1 Erysipelotrichaceae bacterium | reverse complement strand
TTGATCGTGAATCGTTCATGATCATCGATCATTACCAGTTCAAAGGCATCCTGATAGCCGTCTTCAACTCTGTATTCCAGCTGTGAATAATCACCTTCGTGATCATATTCCTTAAAGGTGACATCATATGTATAGGTAGTTCCGACACGCAGTACGTTGTTGTGTACTCCGCCCATTCTTCTGGCAGAAATACTGATATCTGATACTTCTGCATCAACATAGAAGCTGTCAAGAGTCCTGCCTTGATACTTCACATTGACATAGAACCACGCATATTTATGAGCGTTGACTGCAATCGTCTGATTCTCTTTATCGATGATCACATCCGCAATGCCTTCATTGTCAGGAACAAATGTCAGTTCACTGGGATCACCAGGTTTGCCGTTCACTGTATATGTGTATTTCAGTGCACCTGAAGGTTCGTCCAATACATCCAGATGGAAGTTTCCAATCGAGAATTCTCTGATCTGCCAATCAGCAGGCTCAGACTCAGCAAACTCACTGTCACGGTAATTCTCTGTATCCGTGGCAATTGCCTTTACTTTAAATACAAGGATCTTCCCGGATTCGGTAATGCTGTTATTCAAGTCGCAAGTGCAGGTCGATGCGCCTTCAGCAGCAGTTACTGTTTCTTTCTTCAGTTCTTCTCCTGTTTCAGCATCAATAAAGACAAGCTCATATTCATTTGTATTTGCGACTGTATTCCAGCTGACGTTGAATTCATTCCAGACCAGGCTGGTCGGAACATCAAGCTTAACGTATGACGGAGGGTAATGATACGGAGCACTTGTATAAGAGACTCTTCTGGTTTTTAATGTATCCTCACTCAATGATGTGCGTACGTAGCTGATATAATCAGCTTCATCCGCAAATGCTTCATGAAGATCAACTGTTACTTTTCCGCTTTCAGGTGCAGTGCCCTGAGCTTCAGCCAATGCTGTTCCGGCACGTTTACGGACATCCGCAATATAGTGTGTTCCAGGATGCAGATCAAAAGTAACTGTTCCGTCATCATGGATCTTGATGTTTTCCGGCACAACAAGCTGAGATGCTTCGGTAGAAGCTAAGGTGACATAAATATCCTGTTCACCGGCATAATAGCCCTTTGTCTGAGCGTAAACCTCATACTCTCCGGCTGGAAGACCCAGTGCATCAATTGCAGCTCCGGCTACCTCAATGCCGATCATATTGCCGTTTTCATCATTTAACGGATAAATATACTCCTGCGGATCTTTCGTATCTGGCAGATGTGTTCTGATCCTTCTTTCAGGATCATCTTTGTTTTCCTGCCAGGTGAAAAAGATTCTTGTATACTCTCCGGAAACTCCGGAATATCTGTTCTCATAAAGCGTGCTCATATATACAGAGCAAGCATCATTTTGTTCAGTGCATTCAAATCTGACAGTATTATCATCTTCTACAGAAGCGATTAATTCAGGCGGAAAAACAGAAATATCCCGTACGAGCTGAACAGGTTCGTTGACCGCGTAGTTTTCTCCATTCACACTGACAATCCACTCATAGTTCCCGGCTGGAAGTGTTGAGAATTCATCATAATATTGGATCCAAATTCGTATAAAACTCTCTTCAAGAACAATGCTGTTGGATTCAAATGCATATTCGGTTGTTTCAGGGAAACTGTAAATATCTCCAGTCTCTTTATTCAGCATCTTAATTGCAAGATTAGGATTCTCTGACAGAGCTGCAGAGGGGTATCCTTCCGCGAAAGAAATGATATATTTGCCAGGAGCCTCATATTTCACGCTCTGAATCGGTGAGCCTGATTCAGAAACCGTAATATGATATTCCAGCACAAAGACATTGCCGTTCGACATTGTCAGTGTCGCTGTAATCTTTGCTGTGCCAACAGAAACAGCTGTCACCAAACCTTCAGAAGACACACCCGCCACGGCATCATTGTCGGAAACATACTCAATTTTGTCAGCAGGCTTTGCATTTTGCGGATCCGTTGTGTAGATCAACTGCTGTGTTTCACCCGGCTTCAAAGTGTAATTACTGCTGAATACAGAAACACTGTTAGCGTTAGGCAGCGAAATGACGCAATGCTGTGTAAAAATCACTTCATCATTATGCTTAACAAGAAAATCTGTTTCTCCCGGATTTTCACAATATAAATGGATGTTAGCCAATTCGTAACTATTCTCTTTATCAGTATCCCAGTCAGCTATACCCGGGGTTGTGAATTCATATTTCAATTCATCTGTTTTATCCACACCATCAACATAGTAATATGCATACTTGAAATATGTGCCTAACTGATACTCAGCTGTCTCCTGAAGATCGGTATCAAGGTATGGTCCCTCTTCCGGCAGCGCACCGTGAACAGTCAGTGTCAAAATACCGCAGTCCTGATTACTTCCGCCGGCATAAAAAGTCACCTCAGTGCTTCCAATGTTAAGCGGAGTCACAAGAAGCTGTCTGCCATCATCCGATAAACGGACATTTGCTGCAGAATCGTTGCTATTTGTTATGCTTAATGCGGAATAGTCACCCTCGCTACCGAAATTTACATCAACACAATTAAAATCAAGTGCATATTCTTTTCCGAGGTGCAGCAGTTTATGATAGCCTGTCGGAAATCTGACGCTGTAAGCATGGCTTAATACTTCAACCTCTAAATATCCGACAATTTCATCATCTGTCACTATATATACAATGTACTTACCGTCTTTTTCAGCAGAGATACACAGGTCCGTATCTGTCAGGCTGAGATTCAGACCGTCTCGGTCTACTTCAAATGACAGTTTTGAAATATCTCCTTGTTCACCATTAACGTTATAGGTATACGGCATTTTATTGGTTTCATTCAGGTAAAAGATTCTGATGAAAAACATATTGAAATTGAAATCCTGTTTTCCATATACATAATCTTTGGAATGTGAAACTTCACTGTCAGAATAATCAGCAGAATCGCTCTTTGCCTGTACCGTAAAATACCAGGTATCTGTTGAGCCTTCCAATGATGTTTCGATTGTCCAGGATGTACCCCATCTTTCTTCTTCCTGTGCAACCAACGTATCTGTCGTTGCGTTATACAGACTAACTAAATAGTAATCAGCGTGTTCAACGGGAGACCATTGAGCACTGATCTCTGTACGGTCATACGCCTTGGTCGTTGCCCATCTGAGCTTTTCAGGTGCCGCAAGCTGTTCTGCCGCAAACTGAACAGTCTCTTCTTCCTCTTCCATTGAAGCAGGAACATCTTCTTCCGGAACAACAGTTTCGATGACAGTCTCTGTCTCTGTATCTGTTTCCGGTTCTTCAATCGGTTCCTCTGTTTCTGCAGGAACTGCTTCCGCAGGTTCTTCTTCCTGTTCGGATTCTGCAATTTCTTCTGTTTCCTGCTGCTGTTCTTCAGCAGCTTCAAGTGTCTCAGCAGTTTCCTGTGTCTCAGTTTCATCTTCAGAAACAGGTTCTTCTGCCCTGATCACACTGAAAGAGCTGTTGAAGCATAATAAAAAGCTCAACAGCCAGGTCATAAAATGATAATTCTTTTTCGGCATAGCTTCCTCCCCATAAGGCATTTGATGTTTTTGACTTTATGTCAAAAAAATTATATCAAAATCGATTCGGTTTATATTTGTCAACCTGCACATTCTGCCAGTTTTTATGCCGTTTTGCCGCTAATTTATAGGCAATAACAATGTCCGTCAAACTGTATTGGTGCACCATGATAAAAATCTGTTTGATTCAGGCCTGTTTTACCATATTCAGAAGATGTCGGATCAGCCTGTTCTGTACATAAACAGCAGCAGACTCAAATGCCTGCTGCTGTTTACGTTACATGTTATATAAATGCTGCAATGATCATTCAGCGATGCGGATAAAGTACACTGTCTGTGTTCCGGTATCGGGATTTAAGATGGTCAGAGAATATAAGCCTATCACATCATTGCCGAATATCGTTCTTTCCCAGTCAGATACATTTCCTGAAGAAAGATAGATTCCGCGAGGATATTGCCCGTAATATTCTCCGTTGATCGGGAAGGGCCAGAATCCGGTTTTGTTTCCATGGATGCTGTCGCGGATCAGAACAGTACTGTCCGGCTGCAGTGTAATGATATTGGCATTCTCAACCTTATATGGTTCTTCATCCCATCCTTCTTCGTAGAAGTTCAGATCTTCTTTTCCAAACGCTGCCTTGCTGAAAGTGATCGTAACTGTTGAATTATCGATGTATGACGCATTGATTCCTGAAAGCCTGATCGTTCCGTCTTTCTGCCAGTAATACTCTGCCTCTTTCTGAACGATCTTGAACTTCACAGTCTTTGTTCCGCCATATTGTCCGATTCCCTGCAGAACTGCGGATGCTGTTCCTTTTTTAATATTATTTGTATAACTGACGACTTTATAATCAGTTCCGTATTTCAGTTTTGCCCCGCCAGTGAACTCTGCCTTTGTAAAGGAGTATGCGTTCAGTCTGATCTCTCTGCCTGTATATTCCTGGTTTGCAACGGTAAACACTGCCTTTGCAATGTTGTCTGCTGCATTCATGACTTTATACTCTCCGGAGATCGTTCCAAAGTACTTACCGGTTCCTTCAACGATGATCCTGACAACAGAACCTGCAGATACCGTGCTCTTTGCATCAAGCAGTTTATAGCTTCCGTCTTCCTGCTTCAGTTCATATGTATATGTCTTCAGATAATCCGTTCCTGCTTTCAATGCTTTCCCGTCAGTATCCTTGATCGAAGGCGTGCTTCTGTACTTGCCTGCAGCAGCGTTCCAGACAACATCTTTCACAGTAAGGTTCGTCTTTCCGATATCCTTCGCAGTTACTTTGTATGGAAGTCTGATTGCCTTCGTCCCTTTATAATTGCCTGTAAATGTCAGGGTAAAGGATGCAGTATCTGTGATCTTTGTATGGTTTGCATATTTAACGGTATAGTCTTTCCCTGCCGTCAGCAGTCCGATCTCTTCATCAAAGACTTTAATAACAGGCTTCGCTCCGCCCTTTGCATATTCAACGGTCTCTTCATATGAAACATCATCTTCCGTAATGCTGTCTGTGTTCTTTCCAATCGTGAAATTCACAGTACGGGTACCTGTAAATCCGTTAAGACCCTTGATCTTTGCACTTGCTTTGCCGGCATTGATGTTGTTTGAATAGGAGACGATCTGATAGTCTTTGCCTTCTTCCAGACGAACTTCACCATATGTCAGGTAGAAGCTGTCATTCAGTGTCTGTTCCTTCCCATTGTAAACATAACTGCCGATCTCATTGTTTTTCACTTTCTTGTCTGACAGTGAGACTCCTGTGATCTTAACGCTGACCGTTCTTTCACCGTACCACTTTCCGATTCCCGTGATTGTGAATTTCAGCACTCCTGTTTCACGATAATGATCCGGGATCTCATTGACTGTAAAGTCCGTACCATATGTCCCGTTCTTGACCGTCAATGCAGGAATGATTTCTTCGATGAAATTGTCACCTGTCAGAGCCTGATACTCCAATGACTTTGCTGAGATCTTCAGTTTGGATACAGGCTGCAGACCGGTTCCTTCTTTGGGCAGTACAAATACCGTGACTTTCTTCTCACCTGAATAATTGCCGAACCCCGTGAGCGTCAGCACAGGTTCTCCGCCGCTCTTTCTGTCCCAGTCTTTCTCTTCACCGGTTTCCGGGTCGATCACTGTATATTTCGTGATTTTGAAGTCTGTTCCGTTCTTCAGTTTTTTGCTGTTGAAATAAACTGCCGGTACAGGATTCAGTGTCTTCCCTGTTTCTGCCATTGTCAGGGCATCACAGCTCAGATCATTCAGATCGATCTGAGTGATCTCGAATGTTTGCTTGATCGTGCCTTTATAGTTACCTGTCAGCTTGATATTAATCGTTGCTGTTCCGGCTTTCGTATTGTTCGCATATGAGACAGTATAATTTGTCTTTTCTTTCAGCAGCGTTCCCTGGTCATAGAGCTTCACTGCAGGCTTGATCGCACTTCCTGTATACGGATAGCTCTCTTCGATTGGATCCATGTAGATACCATCCGGTGCGACCGTAATATGGACGACTGCCTGATATCCGCCGTCTTCTGTTTTGACGGTGATATTCGTTTCACCGAGTTTCAGTCCTGTAACGATACCGTCTGCACTGACTTTTGCGATCTCAGCATTTCCGGTCGTAAATATGACCTTCTGATTTGTCGCATCAGTCGGTTCGATCTGATAGCTGATCTCTGTATCCTTCTCTAAAGGGACATTGATGCTTTCGTCTGCACTGATCCCGGCCACAGGAACGAGCACCGTATAAGTACAGGATGCGGTGAGACCGCCGTCTGCTTCTGCGGTAATGACTGCAGTTCCTCCGCCCACTGCTGTTACAAGTCCGTTTGCGTCAACTTTGACAACTCCCCGGTTATTTGAGCTCCACTTAACATCCTTGAATGTTGCGTTGTCGGGCTTGACCGTCGCAGTGAGCTGTTCCTCTTTACCTTTAGCAAGCGTGCTTTCAGTCTTGTTCAAAGTGATCCCTGTCACTTCTGTTGCTACAATGATCTGTACACTGTCACTGATACTGTCGTCCTGATTTCTGACTGTAATGACTGCACTGCCTGACTTAATAGCAGTTACAGTCCCGTGCTGATCCACGGTCAGCGTATTTCCGTCTGAAGTCTCCCAGTAAAGCTCCTCTCCGGAATTGGCTGGTGTTCTGGTAACGCCCAGTGTTCTGTTTTCTCCCGCATGAAGTATGATCTCACCATCTTCCGCATTGATCTTCAAAGCACGCAGCTGAATACCTTTATAGTGGAATGTTGCTTTCTTCAGCGGATCATTTCCCTGCTCGATCGTAATCTTATTCCAGTCCTCTGCTGTCCCGTAATAATAGACATCCTTAAGTGAACTGCAGTTCTGAAAAGCAGCCGGTTTGATGACTTTTACAGTTTCAGGGATCGTAACAGCAGTTAGGTTTTCACAATAATCGAATGCAGACGTGCCGATCGTTTTCACGCCGTAAGGAATCTCTGCAGTGGTGAGCGTTGGAATACGGATAAATGCATTTTCCGGTATCGTTACCGTCCATCCGAATTCAATATCGCTTCCGCTGCCGATCGGTCCGGCTGTTTTCAGGTTTGTGGAATCACCAAACACACCGCCATTGGCGATCTTAGTTACGCTTGCCGGTATGGTGACTTTTGAAAGATTTATGCATCCATTAAATACATAGCTGTTCAAGGTTGTCACACCGTTGGGAATCTCGATCTCTTCAAGTGATTCATTAAATTCAAACGCTTCACTTCCGATGCTTTTCACACTGCCAGGTATCGTGATGTTTTTCAGGCTGAAACAATTACTGAAAATTCTGCTCGGAAGGGCAGTAAGATTTGCCGGCAGCTTAACTTCTTCAAGACTCGAATTGTGAAAGAACATATCCTTTCCAAGTGTTGTAACACTGTCCGGTATCTTAATGCTGGTCAGACTTGTACAGGAATTGAACGCACTGTCTCCGATACTGATCAGGCCGTCCGGCAGCTTGATCTCTTCCAGATACTCACTGCTGCTGAAAGCATTGGCGCCGATGGTTTTCACGCCGCTGGGTACTGTAACGATCGTAATGTTCTCATCTTCTGCAAACGCGGAATCGCCGATCGCAGTCACACTGTGACCATCGATCGCAGACGGAATAACTACTACCTCATCAGTACCAAGGTATTTTGTGATCGTCACAGTATTATTGCTGAGCGTGTACTGATAATCTCCGGATACAGCGAAAGTTTCCGATGTCTCCTCTTCATCAGCCGGTATCTCTTCGGAAGGATCCTCTCCTTCTTCCGGAACCGGTTCAGCTGTTTCCTGTTCTGAAGGTTCCTCTTCCTGCTCAGGCTCTTCAGACTCTGCCGCATCAGTGATCTCTTCTTCAGATCCTTCATCCTCATCAGCGATCACATCCGTTTCATCATTTTCTTCTGTGACAGGTTCTGTCACTTCAGGTTCGGCTGTTTCTTCCGCTTCTGTTGTTTCTTCTATGACAGGTTCTTCTGTTTCTCCAGTTTCTGTCACTTCTTCTATGACAGGCTCTTCTGATCCTTCGAACTCTATCACTTCTTCTGTGACAAACTCTTCTGGTTCTTCTTCGCCTTCCGCAAATACTGTCACTTCAGACATCATCGTACTGAATGCCAGCATCATGCTTAAAAACAGATTCGCAGTTTTCTTCCAGTTCATAAATACCTCCGGAAATTCTCTTCACCATCTATATGATAAGAAGCTCATTTATTGATTGATTTTATTTTACGGGTATATGGCACACTCTTCAATGAGGGACAGCTTTTTTCGGCTTAAAGCTTTCTCATAATTCCTGATATTATCTGACGGTAACTCACAACATAAAAGCCCTGCATTCCTGCAAGGCTTCGTTCAGTGTATAGCTTGTAATTGATCAGAACAGACCGGCTGCTTTCGGAGGTGATACTTTGATCGTGAAGTCAAAGTCCTCCAGTTTCAGTTCATCCATCTGGCTGTCAGGATTGCGGACAAGACGGCGTGACTGTCTGAGGATTGCATCCTCAACAACGTTTCTTGCAAGTCTGCCGTTTCCTGCTTCAGCAGCGTTGATCGACTGTACTTCATTGAAGTAGTCTGTCAGCTTTTCTTCTACATCATCGGCGATCACATATCCCTTGGACTTTGCCTGGATCTTTGCAATCTTGAACAGTTCTTCTCCGGTATAGTCCTTGAACTCGATCGTATTCGGGAATCTGGACTTCAGACCGCTGTTGGATTCCAGGAATGTAGCCATTTCACGGCTGTATCCTGCCAGGATCACGATCAGATCATCACGGTTGTCTTCCATTGCCTTAACGATCGTATCGATGCATTCCAGACCGAAGGAGTCGTCTTTTCCTCTGTACAGGGAATATGCTTCATCAATGAAGAGAACACCGCCGATTGCTGACTTGATGACGGACATTGTCAGCGGAGCTGTCTGTCCGACATACTGTGCTACCAGATCGGCTCTTGTTACTTCAACAAGCTGGCCTCTGCTCAATGCGCCGATTGCCTTCATGTATCTGGAGATCAGACGTGCGATCGTTGTCTTACCTGTACCGGGATTGCCGGTGAAGATCATATGCTTGGAGATCTCGCTGACCTTCATACCCTGCTGTCTGCGGAGCTCCTGCATCTGGATGTGTGATTCCAGGGAACGGATATACTCCTTGACCATCTCAAGACCGACGATCTGATCAAGCTCTTCGTTGACTGCTTTGATTTCTTCTGCACTTGTCTTGGTACGGATCAGTGATACATATTCATCAACGATCTTTGCACATGCAACATCATCATGTACGACCAGTTCAGCGACTGTCTCTGCACCAAGACCTTTTTCAAGGACTTCCTGGCTGAGGCAGATATAGAAGTTATCAAATATCTGTGTGATCGCATCGGCACCTTTTGTCTTGTCATAATGCCCGACGATCCAGTCTTTTAGTTCCTGTGTCATCCTAACATCGATCTTCAGGTTCGTACCGGAACGCTCGATCAGATCTCTTGTCTTATTATCGATCACTTCTCTGATGTTTTCTTCAGTCAGTGCTTTCAGTTTGATCGTATCCAGTACGTGGTACAGGAAATCAGCACCGAATGCATCCTGGACTGCAGATGTTCCCTTGGTTGTCATGAAGACAAGATACTTGCCTTCCGCACTCAGGGAATCAACAGCTTCTTTTACAAGACCAGTCTGGTTTTCAACCAGTATGCCTTTGTTCAGAACATAACGTCTGCTCAGCACGACCTTGCCATCGCATACCAGAGAATCGATCATACGAAGGAATGACGGGAATCCGACTTCGAAGTTTTCAAACACGATGATGGATCCTTTGCCTGACAGATCACGGTAAAGGTCCTGCAGGAAGATCTGTTCCTGGGAACCTGACTGATACAGACTCAGGTCGATCGTATATACTTCATCGCTTGCAAAGACTTTGCGCTGATAAAGGCTCTTTGCCATCTGGGCAATGATCGCATGCTTTCCGGAGCCGTTGGGTCCTGTCAAAAGGATGACATTCTTTGCCTTTCCGGGATTCTGGCCCATAACATACGGTCTTCTGAATGAATTGCATACTTCTTTGAGCTGATCATCCTGACCGACAATATTGTCTTGCAGATCTTTCAGTACACTTGCAAACAGCGCACCGCTGTCAGCCGGTTCGATCACAACAGGCGTATCCTGAACAGAAGGCATATCGGGAATCTTGACCTCAGCAGTACTGATGCCGTAGTCTCTGGCGATCTCTTCCTGCAGTGCCTTCATGTCATCAATATTCGGTTTCAGGTCGACCTGTTCCACTTTGGAAAGACTATCAAGATCCTTCTGCTGACGCTTCAGAACATCCTTCAGCGCATTCAAAGTATCATCAGCAGCCTTCATAATGTCGTCTGCCATTTTCGGAGATTTCTGATGATTGATAATACCGTCTGTCGTCAGTTCGATCTCACTGTTTGTATCAAACTTTTTACGGGATTTGTTGTAAAGTATTTCCCGCATCAGACGTTCTTTTTCTGATTCTTTAGACACGGTTACCACCTCTTCCCACTCAGTGCCTGGCTGATATCGCTGTCTCCGGTCAGGCCGTCTTTCTGAAGCACGGCTTCCAGAGTTGACATATCTGCAGAAAGATTAATAAAGTCATTGTCAGTCATACTGGATATGATCGTCTGCATTGCCTGATTGATCAGATTGATCGTTTTCTTCAGATCCGTATAGGTTGACTCATAACTGGGATCAGTCTTCGCGACCTGCAGCAGCGTATACTGCTTCAGGATCCTTGTCAGGATCGGCAGATAATGCGTATAAAGTTTATCCAGCTTATTGTGGCTGTCCGGGAATTTTTCTTCAAAATACTGGATCTGTTTCAGCAGAGCTGTCGTCTCATAAAGACTTGTGGAGATCTCATCATCCGGAATGTCATCATTCAGGTCATTGATCACCTGAATATAGTAATCTGCACCCGGTTTCTGATCTTCTTTCTTGACTTCTTCAACCGGTTTGACCTCTTCTTTCTGATGGACTACTTCTGCATCAACAACATCCTGCACTGCAGTGTTGGCAGCTGCCATGGAAACAAGTGTATCCAGGATCTGATCATACATATCACTGTACCGTCTGCGGAACTCACTCAGTGTCCCGACACGTCTGCCGTTGCGGTAAACGTCCAGGTTGCTGAGGGTCTTATAGGACTTGGTCCTGAGCACCAGGTCAATGTTGTTGGGCATATCAAGAATTCTTTTCTTGGTAAAATGCCTGCGCAGATATTCATAAACCTGAGCCAGCTCACTGCTGGTATGGGACTCACTCCTTGCCGGTCTCGCATGACTGTATGTATAACTCTGTTCTTCTTTTTCTTTTCCGGCACCGACAGCTTTCAT
This sequence comes from Erysipelotrichaceae bacterium, assembly GCA_003446295.1. The sequence goes on along the minus strand of DMBB01000298.1, from coordinate 2,724 downwards.
CATAAAGAAAGCAAGGGCTGCCGTGATAAATACCAAAGGAAGCACTCCATCCGAGGCAAAGAATATAAATAAAAGGAAAAATATCCAGAAATTTCCGCCTGATCTTCTGTATCTCATTCTTCACCCTCCTGCCTGTATGATTATATCATGCAAAGGCCTGCAATATGCAGGCCTTTGATCATTCATCTGTTCAGATTTATTAACTTTCCTGTTCGGCTTCCTCTTCTGCAGGTGCGGTCAGTCTCCACATCTCGCTGAAGCTCAGGAACCCGATCTCATCAGCATTCGTTTTTGCCTGATTTCTCTGTTTCTTGATGTTGCCTTCGTGAACAGTATTCAGGATGTTTTTATTTACCATGTACTGTACATAAAGGACTTTCTTCAGAAGGAACCAGTTGATCACATATCTGTAGATCTGAGCTGTTCTGTCTTCCAGCGCAGTCAGAACTGCAGGTGCTTCTTCCTTCTGCATATTGGCTGCTTCAACAGCCAGAGCCTTAAGCTCGTCGTAGTTTTTAAAATAATCCCTGTCGATTGATCTCTGCAGTGCGCCTGCCTTCATAGTGAACAGTTTGCTGTATGCATCTGTGATTTTGGAAGCCTTGTCGCTTGTGACTGCAACGATCTCATTTTTGCAGTCAATGAAAGGACTTCCCGGTTCTGTCATGCAGTAATAATACCCCTTTGCATAGATACAGCTGTATTTTGAATACGGAACAACCAATAAAGCGCGATCTTCCGTATCACCCGCAACATACAAAATGTACGGATATTCAATGGGCTTTCCAGCCAATTTAAAAATATCCTTGTAACGAATAATCTGATTGGAGATCGCATTTCTGTTGACTTCCGCCTTCAGGTTCACACAGATCTTGACGTTTTCGTCTTTTGCAAGAATCTCTGTGAAAGATTCTCTCAGCACTTCATCCAGATCATCTGTCAAATTCAGATAATCCTCCAAGTAGCCGTTGAAGCTGCAGTCTTCACCATTTCTCCGCTGGTCAAGCTGCTGATCGAGAATACTACTGATTGCCATTACTACCCCTCCGCTGATTCTTAAGATCATATAAATCATATTTGTAAAGCATGAAAAACACAAGCAAAATCGTGTTTTTACGCATATCATCAAGCATTCTCCAGCAAGTACACTTACATTTTTCAGTCCGCTGTTCATAACGTCTGAAATGTCCATATGTGATAGAATCAACGTATGAACAATAAAAAAACAATTATTTGCAGTGAATATCAAAAAGAGCGCATATATCACGCACTTTCGGCAGGCAATCAAGCTGTTTCCCTGGTCGGAACAGAACTGCTCAGTCCCGGCGCACTTCTGCACAGTGATGCAGAAGAAGATAAGTATGCATCTATGATGCTGTTCGCCCGGCGCCTGAAGGATATATCCGGCAGTCTGTCAGTTTACAGAGATATGGTGAAGTTTCCTGCTTTTATCAGCGAGATCCTTTCCTTTGCCAGAGAATGCGCATTATTCGGAATCACGGAAAAGATGCTTCCCCGTGACACTGAGAGTGAAGAGGAACTTGCGCTGATCCTCGCGGAAGCGCTCAAACTGCCCCTGGAGGAGCAGTTTGTCTTCCGGAACTACGATAAGCTGGTCAGAAAGGCCATCGATAAAAAGTCGGAATTTTCCATATTGTTTGAAACAGATATCTTCCGCAGGCGTTTTCTGGACACAGTCATGTCCGCGGCCGGATGCACAGCATCGATCGGCACTGCCATTCCGGCAGAAACAGAACACCTGCGTTACGCCCTGAGCACCCGGCAGGAAATAGAAGCCGCTGCCCAGGAAATCTGCAGAAATGAAAAACCATGCAATATCATTCTGACAGACAGGAAAGCACAGCTTCCCGTTCTTGAACAGGTATTTGAAAGATACGGCATTCCTTTCTGCCCGATCGAAGAGCAGGCATATCCCCAGGCTGTTCTCATTTACATATCACTGGCAGAGTTTGCTGTTCAGAAAGATGCGGAATCCCTCATACAGATCATGAGAACGGACGGCTTCTCAAAGAAAGCCGGCAGCGAACTGATTCCTTTTGCACAAAGGATCCTGACCGATATCTCCATTGATACGGGTATGTACGAACTGATCAGACAGCCGGACTTTCAAAATGAAGCTGACAAAACAAGGAATCTCTACAATATGTTCGCTGATTACCTGGATTCCGTTCAGAATGAGATCGATATCCTTCTCAGTGCAGAGGATCCTGCTTCAGCATTAAGATACGCATACACCCTGCTTCAGAAACATCCGAGAATGAATGACAGTGCCCAGCTTAAGGCAGGCACAGCGATCAGAACGATCCTGTCGCAGACACTGGCATATGTTCACAATGAAGAAGATGCTGATCTTGTACTCAGCATGATCAGCAATGTCCGTGCCGCTTCCGGCACATTGACGACCGATTTCTGTACGATAACAGATCTGACGCATCCGGTGGACGCAAAAGAAGTGACATATATTCTCGGGTGCTCAGCCAGAAGCTATCCGGGCATTCCTGTCAGAAAAGGCCTGTTTGACGAGATCTATACAGCAAAGATCAGTGCCTTCCCTTCCTTGGAAGAACGCCATGAAAGCTATATGAAGCAGCTCTCCTGGATCCGCAGCAGCGGCCGGACACTGATCTGGTCTTATGCCACAAATGACTACCAGGGCAGAAACATTGAACCAGCGTTCGAGATCACAAACAGACTCGGCAGCAC